>NZ_CAMZOG010000044.1 GCF_947331445.1 Parendozoicomonas sp. Alg238-R29
AGTGCTGAGAACCTATCGATTCTCAGGCGTATAGCATTGAATACGATCAAGAAAAACAAAGGCAATAAAAGCATTAAGAGGCACCGGAAAATAGCAGGCTGGAACCATGAGCATTTGGAAATGCTTCTTTGCTCTATCGTACTAGATTGATGCAATCGCCCTGCTTTACCTCTGCCCTAAACAATTAAACAAGCCCTATCTTCTGGTGGAGGTGCGTCAGTCGCCAGATTCCTATTTTTGCTTATAAATGATTCCAGTTGATCTGGGTTTGGGTTTGCAAAGATAGAAAACAGAGTCCGTTCGCAGTTATGGCCAGATACCATTTCTATGTCATTCACTTTATGTTGTGACCATAGGTTTTCAAAGAAAAGGCAACCTCCATAGGGATAAGTGAACTTTTTAATAGTGTGACTCAGCACGGTGTTTACTCCACCGTCATGACGGTTATATTCGTTGTAGTCTGGCGTTCTTTCTGCAAAAAAGAGTTCTCCTCCGGCAAAACTACCATGCTCTTGATGACAGGGGGTTATGACAGACGTCATGCTGAGACTGTTAATATCTCTATGCCATGGGAAATTCGAAAGTTGAGTAGCATCAGTCTTGAGCTCATACCGAATGAAGAAAGCCGCAACAGGGACTGTTGTATTTGACCAGCCTCCGAGTGAGGCCATTTTTTCGATACTTGAAAAGGTGAAATCTACCACTGTTGCAGATGCTTTTTTCTCTTTTAACCATTCTATGAGATTGTCTTTATTTGCGATTTTTCCGTCCTCTCCAAACTGTGTAACCGGTGTAACCAGGTTGTAAGTAGGAAAGTTACTGAATGCTCCAACCAAGGGAATTCGCACAACGTTTGTATATCGTTTGCTGTTGGGTGCGCTTCTCATATCCGTGATGTCGTTAGTCACCTTCTTTAGTGTTTCTGTATCAAAGACATCATCAATTTTGGTTATGAAGCGCTTGCCTTTAATTGGCCATATTCCACAGGTTTGATCCCCTTTCTCTGATGAACCGTCAGGAAAGAAATGGTGGGAATTGTCAGCAGCTTGAATCATTACACTATCCATAAAATACTCCATCAGGATTGTAAGCAGAGGCTGATTTAGAGTCGCAGCACGTGTTGGTGTTGCAGGCTGTTAGCAAAATTGACGCATTTGATACGGCTATTAACGTAGGAAAAGTTTATTGAAAGAGAGATTTTGCGGGCTTTGGCAGCGGGCGCTCAGTGGGTAAGGGGCTTGGTTCCGCACCCCCGATAAAGTATCTATAGCGCTCTTCCCAGCTCATTGTAGCGACTGTGTTTCGTCTCTTTATCTCTTCCTGAATGAGGTAATCGGGAACTTCATAGGTGCAGGGTGCAGGGTTCATCGTCGTCTGAGGTTTCTTCCTTGTGGCACTTGTAGAAATGTTGAAATCCGTAGCCACCAGCTGACTTTGATTCTGGTTGTTCGAACCTGAAAATCTCTTTGAGCTTGTTGCCGATTATGTATGGATCGGGAAGCAGGCTATAGCCTGGCAGAATCATTGATAAACACTTTAAAAGTGTTGATGCCGAATGAAAATGAAGCATAGATTGAGTGACTTTCAGTCAGTGTAGGTCGTTTTCGTACCTGTGAGGGCTGACGAGTGCTGGATCTAATTTGAATAGGCTAATGAAAGATGCTAGACACGGTTGAGCATTTTGAGGTGGCAACGGTGTGGTTGAACTGCTTGTATATGGGGGCATAGACGCAGATAGCAAAGGTGAGCCGGGCTGGGTGACTTTCACGCGCTTTGATGAGGTTTTCCCTGAGGCTTGGGGAGGCAGCTCTTCATCAGAATAGTCATCTGCTGATGAGCCATTGTATCTTTGGCTATTGCAGGTAATGGGTATTTTTCATTGAGAAGTGCTCTGATATTTTCTGAGGGGAAAATAGTAAGTGGGTCAGAAACGCAACTCACCAACCTAAGTGTTAGGGAGCTATTGGATTAGGGCTAATTGTGAACGCCCCTTAGGCTCCCTATCAGGTGAAGAAAAGATTGGGTGTCTAACAATGATGTACATAGCATTGAATATAACTTGAGCTGCCCCGATATAGACTATTCGTTGAGTTTAAGGTTTACAGGAAGAATAATAGAATGCTCAATTGGATCTGGCAGTGGCTAAGGCCTTACAAGTTGCAGATGACCGGTGCGTTAATTGCACTGGTGTTTACTGCGGGCGTTACTCTGGCTTTGGGGCAGGGCGTTCGTCTGATGGTAGATCTGGGCTTTGTTAAAGGCTCCACCGAAGGTTTAAAGCAGGCGTTGTTGTTTTTCCTTATACTGGTCTTCGCTATGAGCATTGGCGCTTACTGCCGGTTCTATCTGGTGTCCTGGTTGGGGGAGCGAGTGGTTGCTGATATCCGGCGCAAACTCTATAGCCATTTGGTTACTCTGCAGCCTTCGTTTTTTGAAGAAAACCTTTCCGGTGAAATTCAAAGCCGGGTAACAACAGATACCACACTCCTTCAATCGGTTATCGGCTCTTCGGTTTCCTTTGCGTTGCGAAATGTGCTGATTTTCTTTGGTGCTTTTGCGTTGATGGTGATTAGTAATCCCAAACTCAGCCTGATCGTTTTAACGGCCGTTCCTCTGGTCATTTTTCCACTGCTGTTTTTTGGTCGCCAAGTTCGCAAGTTGTCCCGCGACAGCCAGGATAAAGTGGCGGATGTTGGAGCTTGGGCCGGTGAAAGCCTTCAGCACATAAAAATTGTGCAGGCTTTTAATGGCGAACAACGGGTTGTTGAACGTTTTAACGGTTCTGTTGAAGGTGCGTTTCAGGTAGCGCTTCGCCGAATACGCCAGCGAGCCTTATTAATTGCTCTGGTTATGCTGCTGGTGCTTGGCGCAGTGGGAGGTATGCTTTATATCGGCGGTATGGATGTTCTGGAAGGAACATTGTCTGGCGGTGATCTGGCAGCTTTTGTGTTCTACGCCATTATGGTGGCAGGTTCCCTGGCTGCAGTCACTGAAGTGTATGGCGAACTACAAAGAGCGGCCGGTGCTGCAGATCGTTTGCGGGAATTGATGGCCACTGAACCAGAGATTTCTTCGAAAGCTAATCCTCAAACCCTTCCTGGAGTTGAAGGTCGTATTCGGCTTGATGATCTTTCTTTCCGTTATCCCTCCCGGCCCGATGTTCCGGCACTGGACAATGTGAATCTACAG
Source organism: Parendozoicomonas sp. Alg238-R29 (assembly GCF_947331445.1). GTDB lineage: Bacteria > Pseudomonadota > Gammaproteobacteria > Pseudomonadales > Endozoicomonadaceae > Sansalvadorimonas. The sequence continues at coordinate 3,190 of NZ_CAMZOG010000044.1, forward strand.
GTGGAAGCTGGAGAGCGTATTGCCTTGGTCGGCCCTTCCGGTGCTGGTAAATCAACATTGTTTGAACTGTTGTTGCGTTTTCGTGATCCGGACTCTGGCTGTGTACTTCTGGATGGTACACCACTGAAAGATCTGTCTTTGGAACAGTTGCGTCAGCAGTTTGCACTGGTTCCCCAACAACCCGTACTTTTCAGTGCCAGCATTCGGGACAACCTTCGCTACGGTGCCCCCGATGCGACAGATGAAGAGATAGAAGCCGCAGCTATTGCCGCTCACGCTGAGGAATTTATTCAACAGATGCCTGATGGTTATAATAGCTTCCTTGGTGAGCAGGGGGTGAAAATTTCTGGTGGTCAGAGACAAAGGTTGGCCATTGCGCGAGCACTGCTGCGTGACCCTAAAATCCTGTTACTGGACGAAGCTACCAGTGCACTGGATGCCGATAGCGAACACAAAGTTCAGCAGGCACTGGATCAGCTAATGGAGGGGCGCACCACATTTATTATTGCCCATCGTTTGGCAACAATTGCCCATGTTGACCGGATTGTAGTGATGGATCGTGGTCGGATTATAGCTGTAGGGACCCACGATCAACTGTTAGCCAGTTCGCCTTTGTATCGACGGCTGGCAGAGTTGCAGTTCCGGGCTGCGTAAAAATTGAAAGGCAGGGTTTGTTTTAACTGAACTTGCTTATCTGCAGCGAAAGCTCACCACACAATTTCAGAGCCATCAAAACTGATAAATTTCCCGGAATCATGGGGAGTAGAATTGTTAATGATGTTTAATAATGCGGTGGCGGTCACTTCTGGAGAGTGCAATTGACCTTCCGGAAGTCTTGCCTGAAAGGGGCTTGATAGCTGAGTATCAGTTGTTCCAGGGTGGAATAACAGGACACAGCAATTAGGCAGTTTCTGCTTCCATTCAATGCTGATCGTTTTTATTGCCATATTCAGGGCGGCCTTTGAGGAGCGATAACTGATCCACCCTCCCAGCTCGTTGTCACTGATACTTCCTACTTTTGCTGATAGCACTATGTAATAAGTATTATTTTTTGAGCGAAGGGACATCTCAAAATGCTTCGCCAGGAGAATGCTGGGTATGGCGTTCAGGTGCAGATTTAATTTATAGAAGTCGACATCGAATTGCTTGATGCTTTTTTCGGGCTTGTGGTCGATGGTGTGGAGAAGGCCAACAGCATTAATAAGGATATCTATAGAGCCCAGTTCATCTGGTAGCTTTTTTATGCTTTCTTCATGAGTGACATCAAGCCTGATCCAGCGAAGTCTCGGGTGTTCTAATTCGGGAGAAGTGGAATTATAAGTCGCTATGACATTTGCAGCGGAATAGTGTTGAAGACACTTTTCAACAATGGAGAGGCCGATTCCACCCGAACCACCAATTATCAGTATTTTCATACGCCCTCCCACACAAAGCATCAATAAAGTATACAGAAGTTCTGGTTAACTCTTTTGTATACGGTTGAAAATACATCGCACTTTTCCTCGGAAGATGCCGGGCAGGAATGTGTTAATGTGCTGGTGGAATGGATCGAAGGTTTTTCTGATATTCGTAAAGCGAGTTGAACGTCTGGTAAAAAGACCAGCCTTCCTGGAAGGCTGGTCGGTACTTTCAGAGATAGGGGAATCATTCTTTGCGCTTGATGTTCACCCAGTATGGGTCGTACTTGTAACGACGATGCAGCTTCTTTTCTGCATTGGGGTTGTAGGCGTATTTATCTATTTCATAGACGTTCCAGTACATATCATCCTGATCCAGCTCAACCACGGCATAGCCGTAAATGTCTGTAGACATATGCTTGATATGAGGGTTATTGAGCTTTAAAGCCGCTGCCATGGCTTTATCCAGCTTCAGACCATCGGTATTTAATGCGCTGTTGGCGTAATCTTCCGGGTTGGGAGAGGTGACAGAAGGCGTCATGAACTCAGCACCCACCAGATTGTCATAATCCCAGTTGCTAATCTTGCGGTAGTCTACCTTCAGGTAAGAAGCCAGAGACGTGTGATAATCACCGGTAATCACTACAAAGTTATCAACGTTGGCACCTTTAATGGCTTTCATTATGTCGGTGCGCTCGGCCTGATAACCATCCCAGGCATCCAGATTCAGGTAGCCTAAACGACGACCGGCAATGGTAATGGCCAGCTGAGCCATCATGGTCTGGTTGCCCCAGAACTTCCACTTGGCATCGGAGTTGGTAATACCATCAACAATCCACTGCTTTTGACTCTGGCCAAGCATGGATTGTTCAACATCCTGCTGCTCACGACATTCTGGCCAGGATTCACCTTCATCAGAGCAGGGTTGTTCCGTCCGGTAGGTGCGACTGTCAGAGATAAACATCTCCAAAAGGTCACCGGCTTTGAAGCTGCGATAAATGGAAACCTGCTCGTGTGGGTGGGTAGTGTTTTCGTTTACGTCCAGGCGTGCAGGGATATATTCGATCCAGGCTTTTTGGGAATCCAGTTTGAGCTGACGCATATCGGCGGCACTGCCACCGTTTTTCATAATTGGATGTTTAGGCGCGCTGAGGGTGTCGTTTTCGTAATCCCAGTAAGCATTATCAACAATTTCGTGATCATCCCAGGTCAGTACCCAGCTATGGGCTTCCATGGCGCGCTGTAGTGCCGGATCGCTGCGGTAGGTGCGGTAAAGGTGGCGATAATCTTCCAGATTAACAGCAACTTCTTCACCGCTTGGCAGTGGAATCGGGCGCACATGGTTTTCCATACCTTCGTAGGCTGCGTACTCATAAATGAAGTCGCCAAGGTGCACAACAAAGTCGAGATCCTCTTCAGCCAGACGCTCAAAAGCATTGTAATAACCGGTGGTGTAATCCTGACAGGTGAGGACTGCGAATTTGAGTTGGTCCACTCTTGTGTTTTCACTGGGAAGCGTTTTACAGCGGCCGGTACGACTGCCGACACCTCGATAAATAAAGCGGTAGTAATAACGACGACCACTTTCCAGGCGACCATCCAGATCAAGGTTGACGGTGTAATCTCGTAAAGCATCAAAGTCTTTTGGTTCAACCTGCCCCTGAACAACAATAGCGCCAAACTGTTCATCCAGTGCCACTTCAAAGTAGAGAGGTTCAAAGCTGTTGTATTGGTCTGGATTGATACGTGTCCAGAGAATTACGCCAGTGGCAGAAGGGTCACCAGACGCTACAGACAAGCCAAAGACTTCCTGAGGGGCTCGGTTACTACTGATAAAGCTGGCCAGAGCCTGAGAGCCTGTTCCGGGAAGAACGGTAAAAGGTGTCACCAGACTCACACCAAGAGCCTGAAGAAAGTTTCTTCTTTTCATTTAGCGTTATTATCTTTTGTTGGTTTGTTGTACTGCGCATCCATGCACCATTGAAGCCACCTGCGATGCAAGTGGGGTTATATTAAACGAGGTGTGTCGTATTGTGTGGGTTTGGCGGAAAAATTGTTCGCAGGGGTTTTGATTTTATGAAACTGACATTTTCATTGGGATAAAAGGTGGAAGGTAAATTGAGCACCACTATGAGCTTTGTTGCACACTTGAATCTCACTTTGGTGTAGAGCCAGTGCCTGTTTGACAATGGCCAACCCTAAGCCGGTAGACGAAGTGAATTCACCGGATTGAGAAGGTGATTGATAGTAACGCTCGAACACAAAGGGAAGGTCTTCATCATTGATGCCTGGGCCTGTATCATCAATCGTAATTCTGATTGATTGGTTTGTGGGGGGCGCAAGTGTGATCGTTATCTGGCCATGGCGTGGTGTGTGCTGAATAGCGTTGCCGATCAGGTTTTCAAAAACCCGCTGTATAAGGCTGATATCTGCATTAGCCTGAATGTTGTTAGTAGGGCACTTAATCACAAGCTGGATGGATTTTTTATCTGCCTCAGGTTGGCACTCCTGCGCAGTGTCATAGATCAGCTCTGTTAACGAGAAAATTTCCTTTTTGATTTGTCCATCGAATGCTTCCAGTTTGGATAGTTCAAATAAATCAGAAATCAGTTGGGACAATCTTCGCGCGCCTTTTTCGGCTGTTAACAGATATGCGAGACGCTGCTCCTGACTCAGTGAATGATTCTTTAAAACCAGCGTTTCCAAATAGCCCTGCACTGACACAAGTGGTGTGCGCAGATCGTGGGAAATATTAGAGACTAGCTCTCTGCGTCGTTGGTCAGATTCTGTGAGCAGTTGAATCTGTTCCCGAATACGCTCTGCCATTCCTGAAAAAATCGCAGATAATTTATCAATTTCATCACCCGTTACTGTTTTCTTATCGCAGGCTGTTGGCTCTTCTGGCATCAATTCCTGATGGGAAAAGTTACACATGGTATTGCTAAGGCTTTCCAGTCTTGCTGACAGTCGCCTGATAATCAGTCCTCCAGCGACCAGTGACAGGATAAATACAATGCTGAGTGACAGTAGAGAAATCTTCCCGATGTGACTGAGGGGAGTGAATAGGCTCGATGAGCCGGAAGCATTGAGCACAACATAGAAATAGCCTTTCAGTTGCGCATCTTGAATGACTTCGGAAGCTGAAAAAATAACATCACTGCCAGGTTGTTTAGGGTCGGTGCTTCTGAGAGGAAAGTTTGTACTCCCATCAAGAAACTCCTGAATAGGTTTCAGGTCAACTTGGTCTGTTTGCAAAGTGTTTGCAGGAAACGGATGGGAAATCACTGTACCTTGCGGGTTAAGAAGATAGACTTCAGCTATGGGATTAATGATCATCGCTTGTCTGGCCAGAATGTTGATGATATGACCGTTGTTGATAGTGTCCGCAAACAGCTTGTATTCCTGCGTCACATACATAGCGATGCTGCGATTTTTTAGCTGAGTCTGCTCCTCGAAGTACAGCTGCATACTTTTTTGTCCAATGACAACAGCTAACACTCCAACAATCACCATCAAGGCACAGAGAAGAAACAGCAGCCTGGCACGCAATGAACTCAGCAAGGAGAACACTTTGCTGCAAGTGACACCGGAGCTACTGACTTATTGGTCGGTGTGCGACCTGTAGGCTGCTCAAGTTTGTAACCAACACCCCAAACAGTCACGATATATTCAGCTTGGCCGGCAATATTGTTTAGCTTGGCTCGCAGTCGGTTTATGTGAGAGTTAACCGTGTGTTCATACCCTTCATATCCATAACCCCAGACTTTGTTCAGCAGCTCGCTTCTGCTGAAGACCTGCCCGGGGTGTTGGGCAAAATGCTTGAGCAGGCTGAACTCCCGGGCAGTGAGTTCCACTCTTTGGCCCTGAATGGAAACTTCATGCCGGTTGTGATCAATAGACAGCTCACCAAAGTTAAGTTGCGATTCCTCACGTATGTTTACAGGGCATACAGCTTCAACTCTTCGAAACAGGGCTTTTATTCGGGCAATTAACTCGAGAACACTGAATGGCTTGGAAATATAGTCGTCGGCACCGGCATCCAGACCAAGAATACGATCAGTTTCTGTTATGCGGGATGTCAGGAGAATGACCGGTATGTAATTATCGTGCTCTCTTAATTGACGACATATTCTTAAACCGCTTGCTCCCGGGAGTTCTATATCGAGAACGATTAAATCCCATGCCGTGTTGTTGAGGGCGCTTAGTGCTTTGTTGCCATTGGCAATGTGAGTCACCCTCGCACCCATATCACTCAAATGCAGTGAGAGCAGATTCGCTATGTCCTGCTGATCTTCGACAATCAGAATGTTTTTATTATTCATATCTCTCAGGTTTTGGATGAACCTTCTTGGATATACGTGAGGTTCATGAATATAGATTCAGCTATCACGAACACATTTTTTCTTTGTGATGAAAACAAAAATATTTCGTGATTTTTCTGTGAGATTTGGCCTTTAGGGTGATTAACCAGAGTTGATGTTCATCGGCGTTCATAAAACGTTGTGAGAACTCTTGCCAAAAATCACAAGGACTCCATTAATGAAAATGAAAGCACTCACTCTGGTTACAGCTCTTCCTTTAGCTCTGGCCGTTGCAGGACAGGCTTCTGCAGCAGATGGTTTTTATGTATCCGGTTTTGTAAATAACAACACTCTGGAGCACAGCTTAGAGCGTGATACTGGAACCAATACAACTCCAAGCATTACTAGCAAGAGTGATGAAACGGATGTCGGCTTTGGTGTAGGTATTGGTTATAAGTTACATGTTGCTGAGGATGTTTTTCTTGGCGCTGAGGCTTTCTATACCAAGGAAGATGTAAAAACTACAAACCTGAATAATCTGCTGCGTACCGAAGTCTCTTTAGAGTCTACTTATGGTGCCAGGCTGTTAGCTGGAATTGATATTACTCCAAAAGTTGCTGTGTATGGTTTTGCAGGTGCAACCCGTCTGGATTTTGATTTACGCAACTCTTACCCCTTCGCTCCACCGGTAAGAACAGCAACAGAAAAAGAAACGGCTTTTAATTTTGGTTTTGGTTTTGCTTATAGCATCAACAAAAACCTGTCTCTGATAGGTGAATACTCCCAGATTAATGATGTGGATTTTGATCCCATTCCTGAAGTGGCTGTGGCCGGAAAGATTAACGAAAACGAACTGGATCTGAGCAGCTGGAAGCTGGGCCTGAACTACTCATTCTGATTTCTCTGCTGTGTAACGCTCTCCCTTGAGATTATTAGCCCGGGTTGACCCCGGGCCTTTTTTTGTGCTGACATTTTATCGCAGAATGATGGTGCGCTGACCATTAATAAATACCCGGTGTTCACTATGCAGACGAACAGCTTCAGCCAGAGTTTGGCTCTCGGTATCTCTGCCTTTAATGGTTAAATCTTCTGTACTGTGACTGTGATCAACAACAGCTACCTGCTGGGTAATAATCGGGCCTTCATCAAGGTCGCTGGTTACGTAGTGAGCCGTGGCTCCGACAAGTTTTACGCCGTGTTCAAATGCGCGCTGGTATGGGCGGGCACCCTTAAAGCCAGGCAGCAAAGAATGATGAATATTGATGGCTTTGCCATGAACATCAGAACACATTTCTTCAGTCAGAATTTGCATGTAGCGGGCAAGAATCAGCAGCTCACTGCCGTCCTTCTCCATAATTTCCAGCAGTTTCTTTTCCTGCTCCCGCTTGTTTTCTTTGGTCACCGGCAAGTGGTAGTAAGGCAGGTTATGCCAGTAGGCCAGTTGTTCAAGATCCGGGTGGTTGGAGACAATACCTTTGATATCAATCTTCAGTTGGTTTGTGCGCCAGCGGTACAGTAGGTCATTGAGGCAGTGATCGTATTTGGACACCATGATAGTGACTTTGATGCGTTCATCACTGTTATGAATGTCCCAGTTCATATCAAAGTTTTTGGCTCTGTCGGCCATAGCGGCACGGAAGCCCTGCAGGCAGTTGTCATCTGACGTGCAACGGAATTGAACCCGAATAAAGAACATATCGTTGGAGGTATCATCGAAGCTGGCCATATCATCGATATAGCAATCATGTTCTACCAGAGTACGGGTTACAGCATCGACAGTTCCCAAAGCGCTAGGGCAGGAAGCTGTCAGGATAAAGTGTTTGGCTGCAGAAGACATAAAACCACTCTCTTAATAATTCTGGTTTTTTACGACTTTTGAAAAATAAAATGGGCTCCGGCCTTGCGAGGGGGAGTGCAGTCAGAACATGACCGACCGGAACCCGGGAAATCAGTATTTTTACTATTGCTGTAGGAAAACGTGGCTGTGAAAAAACAGGGAGCCTGCCAATGGAATCAAACCGACACGATTTGAGGTCACCAGTGCAGCACATACAGGCTCCCCTTGTCCTAAATTACCAGGACATAAACAGGGCTAAATGGCGCTCTTTTGCCTGCATAGTTCAAAAGAGCGCTGACTCGTTAGCCCAATACAAAAACAGCGTTTACAACTGAGACTTTTAACCTCTGTAGTAGCGCTGCTCAATAAATGGCATGCGACTAACGGTCATAGGTAGTGTCTTACCACGAACCAGAGCAAATACTTCGGTATCAAGAACGGCGTATGCTTTGTCAACATAAGCCATGGCAACAGGAGCGTTGATTGTTGGGCCGAAGCTGCCAGATGTTACCTTGCCAATAACCTCGCCAGCTTCGTTCACCAAAGCGGTACCTTCACGTACCGGTGCACGGCTGGAACCCAGCAAGCCAATACGTTTGGTAGCAAACTCTTTGGTTTCAATCTGGCCAAGAATCTTTTCAGCACCAGGGAAGCCCGCAGCGCGATCACCGCCATTACGACGAATCTTGCTGATCGCCCAGATCAGGCTGGCTTCGATTGGTGTGGTTTCGGTGGTGATATCATTGCCGTACAGGCAAAGACCGGACTCAAGACGCAGGGAGTCACGGGCGCCCAGGCCAATAGCGTCTACTTCTGGCTGATCGAGGAACATTTTGCACAGGCGCTCAGCATCAGCAGCAGGAATAGAAATCTCGAAACCATCTTCACCGGTGTAACCAGAACGGCTTACAAAGCAGTCAATGCCTTCCACGCTGAGATGACGGGAATCCATAAATACCATATCAGCCGTTTCTGGGCAGAAACGCTTCATAACTTCGCCAGCAGCCGGTCCCTGTAGAGCAACCAGAGCACGATCATCCAACAGTTCCAGCTCTACACCTTCAGGCAGGTGAGCCTGCATATGGGCAATGTCTTGCTCTTTACAGGCTGCGTTGACAACAACGTATAGAACTTCGCCAGCTTCGGAGGAGTAGTTGGTCACCATCAGGTCATCGAGAATGCCGCCTTCTTCATTGGTGAACAGAGCGTAGCGCTGTTTGCCCGATGGCAGGTCGAGAATATCCACAGGAACCAGGGATTCCATCATGGCTGCAGCACCTTCACCTTTCAGAAGGACCTGACCCATGTGAGAAACATCGAACAGCCCGGCTTTTTCACGGGTTTGCAGATGTTCATTCTTTACACCTAAAGGAAACTGCACGGGCATTTCGTAGCCAGCAAAGGGAACCATCTTGCCGCCAAGGGAAACGTGCAGGTCGTAAAGTGGTGTTCTTTTCAAATCGACATCAGACATATTTATTTCCTTAACTCTCAATAGTGGCTGGGCAAGCTGAAAACGATTGTTGCCCAGCACTCCCGCGATTTAGTCCTGGTAACTTTCAATAGAAGGACAGGAGCAGATGAAGTGACGGTCGCCGTAAACATTGTCAACACGGTTTACGGTTGGCCAGTATTTGGAAACTCGAGTAGCCTCGGATGGGAAGACTGCTTCCTCTCGGCTATATGGGCGTTCCCACTCAGCGCTGGCAAGGTCCACCATAGTGTGTGGTGCATTCACCAGAGGGTTGTTCTCAAGCGGCCACTCGCCAGATTCGACTTTGCCAATCTCTTCACGGATTGAAATCATGGCTTCGATAAAGCGATCAATCTCTGCTTTGGATTCGGACTCTGTGGGTTCAATCATCAGAGTGCCAGCCACAGGGAAAGACATAGTCGGCGCATGGAAACCGTAATCCATCAAGCGCTTGGCAATGTCTTCTTCAGAAATACCGCTCTCTTCTTTGAGTGGACGAATATCGACGATGCACTCATGAGCAACCTTGTTGTTACGACCACGATAAAGAATCGGATAGTGGGCAGACAGCTTTTCAGTCATATAGTTAGCATTAAGGATAGCCATCTCAGTTGACTGACGCAGACCTTCTTTACCCAGTAGAACACAGTACATCCAGCTGATTGGCAGAATAGATGCGCTGCCGTGTTGAGCAGCCGCAACAGCACCAATACCTTCGTTGTCACCAGCCAGAGGGCTTACAACGTGATTGGGTAAGTAAGGTGCCAGATGGCTTTTTACACCAATTGGGCCCATGCCAGGGCCACCGCCACCGTGAGGAATAGCGAAAGTCTTGTGCAGATTCAGGTGAGAAACATCAGAACCGATTTCGCCTGGCTTGGAAACACCAACCTGAGCGTTCATGTTGGCGCCGTCCATGTAAACCTGACCACCATTGTCGTGAATGATCTGGCAGATTTCACGAATCTGTTCTTCAAACACACCGTGGGTAGATGGGTAAGTCACCATCAGGGCAGACAGCTTTTCTGAATGCTCTTCCGCTTTGGCGCGCAGGTCTTCAACATCTACGTTACCGTCTTCATCGCAGGCTACGATAACGACCTTCATATCCAGTAGTGCAGCAGACGCCGGGTTAGTACCGTGAGCAGAAGAAGGAATCAGGCAGATGTTGCGGTGTTCCTGATCGTTCGCCTGCTGATAGTTACGGATAGCCAGCAGGCCGGCATATTCACCCTGGGCACCAGAGTTGGGCTGCATGGAAATATTGTCGTAGCCAGTTATCTCAACCAAAGCATCTCCCAGCTCCTTGATCATGGTTTCATAACCTTGAACCTGATCTTTTGGTGCAAATGGGTGAACGTTGGCGAAACCATTCCAGCTAACTGGAATCATCTGGGCGGTGGCGTTCAGTTTCATGGTGCAGGAACCCAGCGGGATCATACCATGAGTCAGAGAGTAGTCTTTGTTCTCCAGGCGCTTCAGGTAGCGCAGCATATCGGTTTCAGAGTGATAGCTGTTGAAGGTCGGGTGAGTCAGAACCTCATCTGATCGACGCTGTTCATCAGAGATACCGGTTGCTTTACCTGCGATGATTTCAGCGTCCAGCTCGTGAGCGTTTAAAGCGGTATTTTCTCCCGCAAAGGCACTGAACAGATCAGTAAGATCATCTGGGGTTGTGCTTTCATCAAAACTGATACCCAAGCGGTCGCTACCGATAAGGCGCAGGTTGCAGCCGCTGTCCAGCGCACGCTGGTAAATAGCATGCTGCTTATCGCCCACTTTCACGGTCAAAGTGTCAAAGTAAGTATCGTTGGTTTCAAAACCTGCACCGGCCAGAGCGTGTTGCAGAACGCTGGTGGAGCGATGTACGCGCTCAGCAATGGTTTTCAGTCCATCAGGACCATGGTAGATGGCATAAGCTGCCGCCATATTGGCCAGCAGTGCCTGTGCAGTACAAATATTGGAGGTAGCCTTTTCACGGCGGATATGCTGCTCACGGGTCTGCATCGCCATACGCAGAGCCTGATTGCCACGACTGTCTACGGAAACACCGATGATGCGGCCCGGAACGGAGCGCTTCAGCTTTTCGCTGGCACCAAGGAATGCAGCATGCGGGCCGCCAAAGCCCATGGGAACACCAAAACGCTGGCTGTTGCCGAGAACAACATCGGCACCCAGTTCACCGGGGGATTTCAGCAGCATCAATGACAACAGGTCGGTTGCGACAGAGACCATCGCCTTTTGAGCTTTGGCCTTGGCAACCAGCTTTTCAATATTGGTAATATCGCCGTAGGTGCCAGGGTATTGTAACTGGACACCAAACACTTCAGTGGCATCCAGTTCAGTTTCTGGATTGCCCACTACAACAGGGATACCGAGGTAATCTGCACGGGTTTTAATAACGTCGATAGTTTGCGGATGAACATCATCAGCAACAAAGAAAGCCTGATGTTTGCTGCGGTTAGCACGGCGGCACAGAGTCATGGCTTCGGCAGCAGCGGTCGCTTCGTCCAGCAGGGAGGCATTAGCGATCTCCATGCCGGTTAAATCCATAACCATCTGCTGGAAGTTCAGCAGCATCTCCAGACGACCCTGGGAAATTTCAGGCTGGTAAGGCGTATAAGCTGTGTACCAGCCGGGATTCTCCAGAATATTGCGGAGAATCACGTTCGGGGTTTGGGTGTGGTAATAACCTGTACCGATATATGACCGGTTAACAATATTCTGATCGGCCAGCTCTTTCAGGTAAGCCAGAGCCTGCTGTTCAGTTTTGCCTGAAGCCAGATCTAAAGAATCTTTCAGATGGATACTTTCGGGAACTGTCTGGGTGATCAGCTCGTCTACAGAGTTCAGACCAAGCTCAGAAAGCATGGCCTGTTGTGCCGCTGCATCAGGACCAATATGGCGCAGGGCGAAAGAATCATTGGAGGTCAGCTCAGCAAGTGAGGCTTGTCCATGTTGTTTCTGTTTATCAACAGTCATGTTATTTCCTTTCATTCACCCAGTCAGACCCCCTTCGGGAATCTGGCTGGTCAGCAAATCATGTTCTTGGAGGTTGTTTTCTTCGCAACTGTTCTTCTGTTGCTTATTCCTCGATGGTGGCCAGGTAAGCATCTTCAGCCATCAGCTGTTCCAGTTCTGCACTGTCGGCCAGTTTAATCTTGGCAATCCAGCCATCCGCCAGAGGGGATTCGTTGATGGTTTCTGGCGCATCTTCCAGTGCTTCGTTTACAACAACGACTTCACCGGAAACAGGTGCGTAAATGTCGGAAGCAGCCTTTACAGATTCAACCAGAGAGAACTCATTACCAGCTTCAGTCGTTGCGCCAACTTCAGGCAGCTCTACAAATACAACGTCACCCAGCAGCTCGGTAGCATGCTCGGAAATACCAACAGTGACAGTGCCGTCGCCGTTATCCAGAACCCATTCGTGAGACTTTGCAAATTTCAGAGTGGCAGACATGGTCAGTTTCCTACGCTCTTTAGCGGTTTGTTTTTGTTAATTGTTTAGTGTTGCAGTCGCCGGAGTTTCGTTATTGATCAGCAGGCTACAACGTTCACAGCCAGACCACCGGTCGCGGTCTCTTTGTATTTGTTCTGCATGTCGAGCCCGGTCTGGCGCATGGTTTCAACCACATCATCCAGATGAACCCGGTGGCTGCCGTCACCCTGCATGGCAAGGCGGGCTGCATTAATTGCTTTGATTGCTCCCATGGTGTTTCGCTCAATACAGGGCACCTGTACCAGCCCGGCAATAGGGTCACAGGTCAGGCCGAGATTGTGTTCCATACCAATTTCTGCAGCATTTTCGATCTGGTTGTTGGTTCCACCAAGAACCGCACAAAGTGCACCAGCAGCCATGGAGCAGGCCACACCAATTTCACCCTGACAGCCGACTTCGGCGGCAGAGATGGATGCATTCTTTTTATAGATCATGCCAATGGCAGCAGCTGTTGCCAGGAAAGTAACAATGTCGTCTTCACTGCGGCCATTAATAAAGCGTACATAGTAAGCCAGTACTGCTGGGATAACGCCTGCCGCACCATTAGTTGGAGCGGTAACAACTCGGCTACCGACAGCATTTTCTTCATTGACTGCCAGTGCAAACAGGCTAACCCAGTCCATGACTTCAAAGTGATCTTTGTCGTATTCCGCACGATTAATCAGGTCTTGGTGCATGTCGTGTGCGCGGCGTTTGACGTTTAGTCCACCGGGTAGGGTTCCGGTGGTTTTACAACCCCGGTCTATGCACTCTTTCATGACCTTCCAAATATGGAGAAGATCTTCTTTCGGGTTGTGAGTGCGAGGCAGATGAAGTTCGTTGGCAAGCACGATTTCAGAAATACTGAGATGGTAGTTGTCACCAATTTCCAGAAGATCTTTGGCATTTTCGAACGGGTAGGGGATGTTGGCTGCCGCCTGTTCAGTGGCAGGAGCGTTGACTTCGTTTTCACTGAGAACAAAGCCGCCACCCACAGAGAAGTAACTGTTTCTAAGGATCACCATGCCGTCATTATCAAATGCGGTAATGGTCATGCCGTTTGGGTGCTGGGGGAGAAACTGTTCCATCAGGAACAACAGATCGTTCTCTTCTTTGAAAGGAATAATATGAAAGCCGTCGAGACGGATATGCTCGGAAGAACGAATCTCTCTGACTAGCTCAACGGCGTGATCAGGATCTATTTTGTCGGGAGACTCTCCAGAAAGCCCCTGCATAACAGCGGTGTGTGTAGCGTGGCCTTTACCCGTTAAAGCAAGGGAGCCATAAAGCTCAATTTTCACACGGGCAGTCAGAAGGATCTTACGCTGCTCTTTCAGCTCTTCCAGAAAACGGTTACCCGCAACCATTGGGCCAACGGTATGTGATGATGATGGGCCGAGGCCGACCTTAAAAAGATCCAGTACACTTAAACCCATACAGCTCTCCGCTCTTTTTATTCTTACCGACGATCTCAGCAGACCAAGTAGTGTTGGATGCTGTTTATACAGTTTCATTTTTGGTAGAGACTATCAGCAGCTTTTTTAGGCTTCAATAAAAAAGTTTCCTATTGGAAACTTTTTTGTAAATGAGTGTTAATTAGTGGAAATCAGAAAGTGGTTCCATAGAGTCTTTAGCAGCCGGGTGTTAGAGTAGATGGCAGCCTGTATTTATCGGGGGATAAATGACCGAACAAGTTCACTTCCTCAGGAAAGAAAAAGAAGCTGTTCTTATTCAGCGTAAAAGAGCACACAGTGCGGCTGGTGCCGCCCTTAAGCCCTTACAGCTGGGTAAGCGCGTAAAAGAAATTCGCCTTGGGAAAGGTCTAACCCTTGAGGAGGCCAGCCACCTTACTGGTTTGGCACGTTCAACGCTTTCCAAGATTGAGAACGAACAGATTTCGCCAACTTTTGCAGCTGTCACCAAGCTGGTGAATGGCTTGGGAATTGATATTCCCCAGTTATTTAATCCTGCTGAGCGTGAAGGGACAACAGGCGGGCGAAGAGATATAACCCGCAATGGTAAGGGTAGCCTTCACCCTACGCCAACTTATGAGCATGAGTTGCTGGCTACTGAGTTATCTGGCAAGAAAATGATTCCTTATAAAAGCACGATTTGCGCCCGTTCTTTTGATGACTACCAAGACTGGGTTCGTCATGAGGGGGAGGAGTTTATGCTGGTGCTTAGTGGCCGTGTTTGTCTTTATACCGAGTTCTATCAGCCTGCTGAGTTAGAAGAGGGAGACAGTGCCTATTACGATGCCTCTATGGGGCATGCGGTGGTTTCTCTGGGGGAAGAGGATGCCAAAATTCTGTGGGTTACTGCTTAGTTTATTAGTTTATTAGTTTATTAGTTTATTAGTTTATGTTTGAGATATAAAAACACCCGCATCAGCGGGTGTAATTTTTATGGGGAATTAATCGCGAACATCGATCATGGTTATTCCCTCACTAAGTTAGTCATATAGTGGGAATGTGTCGCACAAGGCTTCAACGTCTTTCTTGACTCTGGCTTCAACTTCACTGTTGTTTTCGCCGTTTTCGATCAGTCCATCCAGCACATCGCTGATCAGGTGACCAACTTTGCGGAATTCTGCCTCGCCAAAACCACGGGTGGTTCCTGCTGGAGTTCCCAGACGTACACCGGAGGTCACCATAGGCTTCTCTGGATCGAAAGGAATACCGTTTTTATTGCAGGTGATGCCGGCGCGCTCCAGGGCTTCTTCAACCTGATTGCCTTTCAGACCTTTAGGGCGCAAGTCAACCAGAACCAGGTGGGTATCGGTACCATCGGTAACGATATCGCAGCCACGCTCAATCATAACTTCTGCCAGTGCGCGGGCGTTATTGACGACAGCTTCAATGTAAGGCTTGAAAGAAGGTTGCAGGGCTTCGCCGAAAGCAACGGCCTTACCAGCAATAACGTGCATCAGTGGGCCACCCTGCAGGCCAGGGAATACCGCAGAGTTAATCTTTTTACCCAGCTCCAGGTTGTTGGAGAGGATCATGCCACCGCGTGGGCCACGTAGGGTTTTGTGAGTTGTTGTCGTGACAACGTCTGCGTAAGGCAGCGGGCTTGGGTGCACACCAGCGGCAATAAGGCCCGCGATGTGAGCCATATCTACCATCAGGTAAGCGCCTACTTTGTCAGCAATTTCACGGAAGCGTTTGAAGTCCAATTCACGTGGGATGGCAGAGCCACCGGCAATGATCATTTTTGGCTGACACTCAACCGCCAGAGCTTCGACTTCATCGTAATCAATGCGCTGGGTTTCTTTGGAAACGCCGTACTGTACCGCTTTAAACCACTTGCCAGACAGGGCAGGGCGGGCGCCGTGAGTCAGGTGGCCGCCAGCATCAAGGGACATGCCCATGATAGTGTCGCCTGGTTGCAGTAAGGCCAGCTTTACTGCGCCGTTGGCCTGTGCACCGGAGTGAGGTTGCACATTAATGTACTGGCAGTCGAATAGCTTTTTGGCTCGCTCAATGGCGAGTGCTTCTACTTTATCAACATGTTCACAACCACCGTAGTAACGGCGACCAGGGTAGCCTTCGGCATACTTGTTGGTAAGAACTGTACCCTGTGCAGCCATAACTGCTTTGGAAACAATGTTCTCAGAAGCAATCAATTCGATCTGTTTGTTCTGGCGAATATCTTCCTGATACACGGCAGACATAACATCCGGGTCTGCAGAAGGAAGGTTTTCGGAGAAAAAAGTGCGAAGCTGTTCGGAGGAGTAAGGTTTGCTCATGGTAGTGGCCCGCAGTTGTCGTTTTTATTGATGCTGCATCAGGGCAAGGTTATAGATTGTGCCCTTCGCTGGTTTCTAACTCTAATCTTCAAATTTCCCATAGGCAACAAAATATACAATAAGAAACAAAAGTGAACTTCGTTGTGATTTAATCCTGTCGTTGCTTTTCTTGCTTATGGATTTACATATTTGTAGGAGGTCTGTTGTTCCAGGTCTCTAGAAGGAGGCTTTTACTTGTTTTTTGTGGCTGTATTTAGTGAATATATCTTTTCAGTGTTAATTAATGGTTACACAAAGTTGTAGGTTATCTGTTGAAACAAAATTTCCTATAGGATAGTTTTGCCCACAGCTGTTCGGTTTCCACCCTATAAATAAGTAGAACTTATTTATAGGGTGGAAACAGCACAATAAATACAAACAACAGCAGTCGTGCTCTTGCAGAGTCGGCCATAACAATAAGAAGGTATTCCCTCCTATGGAAGCTCTTACCAATTTTTTCAGTGATTTAAATAGTATTGTATGGGGGCCGGTGATGCTGGTTCTTATACTGGGTACCGGCCTTTTCTTGATGCTTGGTCTTCGTTTGATGCCACTCCTGAAGCTTGGAACTGGTTTCAAGCTCATGTGGGATGGCAGAAAGAGCAAGGATGACGAAAAAGATTCCGGTGAAATTTCTCCTTTTCAGGCATTGATGACAGCTCTGTCCGCAACTGTAGGTACCGGTAACATTGCCGGTGTTGCTACAGCTGTATTCCTTGGTGGCCCTGGTGCTTTGTTCTGGATGTGGTGTACTGCTCTTGTGGGTATGGCCACGAAGTTCTCCGAGGCTGTTCTGGCTGTAAAATTCCGTGAAGTGGATGAAGAGGGTAACCATGTTGGTGGCCCGATGTACTACATCAAAAACGGCCTCGGCCCCAAGTGGGCATGGTTGGGAACGACCTTTGCGGTGTTTGCATCTATTGCTGCTTTCGGTATCGGTAACACGGTTCAGGCCAACTCGGTTGCCAGTGTGCTCGAAGTAAACTTTGGCATTCCTCTGGTGGTAACCGGTGTCATTCTGATGGCTCTGGTTGGTGCTGTATTGCTGGGTGGTGTTAAGCGTATCGGTGCTGTTGCCGGTGCTCTGGTTCCCGTTATGGCGATTGCTTACCTGATTGCTGGCCTGGTTGTTCTGGGTATTAACGCTGATCAGCTACCTCACGCTCTGGAACTGGTATTCACTTACGCATTTACTGAAACAGCTGCTGAAGGTGGTTTTGCTGGTGCGGCCGTATGGATGGCGATTCGCTTTGGTGTGGCTCGTGGTATCTTCTCTAACGAAGCCGGTCTGGGTTCTGCCCCGATTGCTCACGCAGCGTCTCAAACTAAAGATCCTGTTCGTCAGGGTTTGGTTGCCATGCTGGGTACATTCATTGATACCATCATCATTTGTTCCATTACTGGTCTAGCGATTATCTCCTCTGGTTTGTGGACTTCTGGTGAATCTGGTGCGGCGTTGACCTCTGCAGCATTTGCTCAAGCCCTGCCTGGTGTTGGTAACTACATCATTGCTGTTGCTCTGAGTATCTTTGCTTTCACTACCATTCTGGGTTGGGCGTTGTACGGTGAGCGCAGCATTGAATTCCTGTTCGGTGTGAAAGCTATCAAGCCTTACCGTATTGTTTGGATTCTGGCTGTACCTGCCGGTGCTGTTCTGAGTCTCGACTTTATCTGGCTGGTCGCGGATACCCTGAACGCCATGATGGCCCTGCCTAACCTGATCGCTCTGGTTCTGTTGAGCCCAGTTGTGTTCAAGCTGGCTCGTGAATACTTCTCTCGCAATCGTGATGTTAAAGGCGAAACTGTCTCTTCTCACTAATCCCTGCTGTTAAAAGGAAGAGCTCAGGCTCTTCCTTTCCTGTTTTTACACCTGTTTTTACACCTGTTGAAGCATGATAGGCAGACGCTTTCGACAGCGGTGTTCCCTCCGAGAGGAATGAAGCTGTGAGTTATTCCCAAGTTATTAATAGCATTGTTTTAGTGTGCTGTGTGTTTATGGCACTGAAAAGCCACGCTCAAGACAAACTGGTACTCCTTACTGAAAATTATCCTCCTTTTAATATGAGCGTGGAGGATAAAAATTTTGCCCGTGGTAATGGTATTGATGGTGTGTCCACAGACCTTGTGCGAGAGATGGTAGAGAGGTCGGGTATTCCCTACAGTCTAACTTTGCGCTCTCCTTGGAGTCGTATCTTTGATATGGCCCAGAAAAGGCCGAATTATGGGCTGTTCTCAACCACCTTCACAGAAGAGCGAAAGCCTTTGTTTAAGTGGGTAGGTCCATTGGTTGCCAATGATTGGGTGATTTTCAAAAAGGCTGGCAGCACTATTGAGATTACATCCCTCGGTGACCTGAAACGCTACAAGGTCGGAGGTTATAAAGGGGATGCAACCTCTGAATTCCTGAAAGAAAAAGGAATAAACGTTATCGAAGCTGTCACTGATAAACGCAATGCTGAAAAATTGTCCGGTGGTCATATCGACTTATGGGCATCCAGTCGTTATTCCGCACCTTATATCGCTGATGTGGCAGGAGTCGACGAACCTGTCGCTGCATATACGTTCCGCTCAGTAGAGCTTTACCTCGCCCTGAATAAAGGAACCCCTGACAGTGTGGTGTCCAAACTGCAGGATTCCCTTGATGGGATGAAAGATGACGGTACGGTAGCTGAAATTATGGATCGTTACCTGTAGCGGCTTTTGAATCAGGGGTGAAGGTAGACTTCCCCTTCTTTCATCACAAATTCTACCTGTTGTAAAAGACTGATGTTGTGTAGAGGGCTGCCTTCAGCAGCGATGATGTCGGCAGTAAACCCGGGCTTAATCTGCCCCCGATGCCTTTGTCCCAGGAGTTCTGCAGCTTGGGCTGTTGCAGTGCGCAGTGAATCAATTGTAGACATCCCAAGTTCAACCAGATGCTCAAACTCTCTGGCGTTTTTGCCATGGGGAACAATGGAAGCATCAGTTCTATATCTTCTGGTCAATCATAAATCCATGCTCAACAGAATCTACACCGGCCGGGCTGCCGCATTGATTGAAGAGGAAGTATGAGCGTGGGCAGCAACGCGAAGACCGTGGCGGTGTGCTTCCTGAACCAGAGTATTTAATCTCTGAGGGTTAAATTCCCCGCAGCTTGCTGAGGGGCAGTTCATTCACTTCTTTTCTGAAACTTTGCCTGAAGTTGGAGCACCGTTAGTCAACAGAATTAATGATGATTTTCAGGTGCTAAAGCCAGCATCTTGAGTTCACTCGGGTATATAACAATGTAAATTGCTAACTATCCAACTGAGACATGCCTTTTCGTTTGTTTTTCCAGCTGGATTTTATTCAAAAAAATAGATATTTGCTCTGGTGATGTGTCGTTTGATATGCATCAAGCAGCCCTTGGGTGCTCCTGTCAAAGTTGTAAGATCAGCTTACATATTCCATGCCTGCGTAAACTTTTTACCGCCATAACCTGTCCATGATCTGTTATTAGAGCTTTTATAAGGTATCAGTATGCAGGCAAGCGCACATAAACCCAGCACACCCAAACATATGCCACTCATTAGAGTGGTACCTGTCGCTACCTCAGAATCGGTTGAGTCAGCAAAACAAGGTCATCGTACTGTGAAAGTCTCACATCAGAGCCCCAGAAGTGTGCATGAGGATGGTGGTCACCGAGCTACAGGTGTACGTTCATCCTGTCAGTTTGAGGTGAGAGTCTACAAAACTCCTGACAAGGTTCGCTACAGCGCGCATGAAAGAGAAGAACTGAAAGATGATGCATATCCCCAATTGAAGTGTTTTCAATGCAAAAGTATCGGTATTCGAGAAATCCCTGTAACGCATGACAATTTAGATAAAACCAAGTTGTTGAATGATGAATATTGGCTTGAGTTAGATGCAGGAGCTGTTGAGAGAAAAAGAAAGAAGCAAATAGAGCTGGCACAGAAACAGCAGAATGGTTCCCAGCAGAAAGTCAAGAATAATTGGTTTCATCAGAATTTCCAAGCACAGTTAGATGCTTTTATTTCGACAGGATACTCTCCAGATAGTATACAACGCTCTGATATTGAAAGTGCGGATTGGGGAAGTGAGTGTTTATGGCCAGCAGCAACGGCGAAAGCACAAGGAGGCAAAAAAGTTCAACAAGACTATACCGGCAATACAGCATTTGATGTGTTCACGCCAGATGGTCACCTTCCATATCAGGCTTATTTCGTTTTGGATGGACACGGTGAAGAGGCTGAACGATTTGTATGCTTGGCTCTTCCCATGTTGAAAGAGAAGATAAACGCTGATTTAAATAGCTTTTCAGAAAAGCTGTACCTTGATGTTGCAGAAAACTGTGCATTAAAGAAGTCTTTTGTTGACACAAGTGTTTGTATTAAAAATCTTGGGCTCGCTTTCAGTGGGATGTGGTGTGGTTCTACGGTATGTACGATGTTGATAAGGGGGAGAAAGCTCGTTGTCGCTAACTTGGGAGACACGAGAGCGATTGCTTCTGACAGTGCTGGAAAAACAGTACAGCTTACGGTTGATGCCAAGCCTGAAGACTCAGTATTCGGTTCATCAATATACAAAAGAGGTGGTAAAGTTATCCAGGATGGTTCTGGTAATGCCTACCGAGTAGGGAATATGCTCGCTCCAGCCAGAAGTCTCGGTTGCGGTATTGTTACCGGTGTTTCTGCCCGCCCTAAAATTTCTGAATATAATTTGGGTGATGAAGAGGAAACACTTGTAATAGCCAGTGATGGTGTTTGGGATATTGCATCATCCGACCAGGTTGGGAAACTTGCTTCCGGCATGAGGAAGGTGGGAGCTTCACCAAAAGAGGTTGCGAATGCCATTATTTCTTTATGTCTTAAAGCTGCAACAGAAGCCAACAAAATCATAATGCCACCGATAACGAGTTTTCCTGATAATATGTCAGTGGTTGTGGTTTTTGCTGATGAGAATGAACATTTGGAAACAACAGTTTAATTGAGAGTGCCTCTAGTGCAGGAAAGCGCTGATACCTGCACATATGAAAATATGTTTTGATTCGTCCCCCTTTTTTTCAAACAGTAGTAGCAGTAGTAAGAAGTGCCATCAAAGCATACCCAACAGATCATTTTGTCGGAACAACAGCGTAATGATCTGGAACTCATTATCCGCCAGCGGAAAAGCGCCCAGTCCATAGTTCTTAGAGCCAAAACCATATTGGCTGGAGCTGAAGGAAAAAGCCTTCTGGGGACAACTAAAGAACTCAGGTGTAACCGTGAAACTGTTACACGTTGGCGGAAGCATTGGGTTGAACGCAGCGATGAGCTCCCTGTTTTAGAAAAACGAAAAGAAGCGCCTCGTCCTGGAGCTAAACCCAAGTTTACCGAAGAGCAAATTTGCCTGATTGTCGCTATGTCTTGTGACAAACCAGAAGAACATGGTTACCCACTCAGTCACTGGTCAGAAAACTCGCTGGCTATGGCTGCTCAGGATAAAGGCATCGTCCCATCGATCTCGCAGAGACAGGGAGGGCGATTTTTAAAATCGTCCCGATAAAGTGAAGGGTTGGGTAGACACCCCTCGGGATGAAGCCTTCGAAATACACAGCGCAGATGTATGCGACACTTACCGTCAAGCCGGGTTATATTGAAAAGCGGGAATTTGAGTATAAGCGTCACGGGACTCAGGCTCTGCTCGCAGGAATGGATGTCGGCACAGGTAAGGTTATCCCTCTTGTAAGAGATACACAGACGGAACAGGATTTTGTCATAGATCGTCTGAATATTCATATGTCAGAGGCTGCGGTTAAGGCCGTAGCCAGAAACTAGAAATACTTCATATCGTTGAAGGTACAAAAAAGCCGTGGCCAGCAGTGCTGGTCACGGCTTTTTACTGATCAGTTATGGATCAGGAAATAGCGCGCTGTACTTCATCAAATTCATTGGTGATTTCCTCGGAAGGTTCACCAGATGTCAGGCTGACAATAACAATCGCCACTGTGGCGAAGAGAATACCTGGCACAATTTCATAAAGATCGAAGATGCCACCGCTGACTTGTTTCCAGGTAACAACGGTTACGCCACCAATAATGATTCCTGCCAGAGCACCGTTTCGGTTCATGCGCTTCCAGAACATGCTAATCAGTAGCGCAGGGCCAAAGGCGGCGCCGAAACCTGCCCAAGCATAGGACACAAGACCAAGAACGGAGCTGTTTGGATTCATGGCCAGGGCTAGCGCTACAAGTGCAATAGCGACGACAGCAATGCGGCCCACCATCAAGACTTCTTTCGAAGACGCATCTTTGCGAAGAACGGCTTTATAGAAGTCTTCTGCAAGAGCGGAGGATGAAACCAGCAGCTGAGAATCCGCTGTACTCATGATGGCAGCCAGAATGGCAGCCAGCAGAATACCAGCAACAATAGGGTGGAATATGGCATTGACCAGCACCATGAAGATGGTTTCACCATCACCCAGAGAGCTGCCAGTACTGTTCAGGTAGATCAAACCTACCAGGCCGACAAGCATGGCGCCTGTCATAGAGAGACCGCTCCAGATGACAGCAATACGGCGTGCAGTAGGTACATCGTCCTGAGAGCGGATGCCGGCAAAACGTGCCAGAATATGTGGCTGACCAAAGTAGCCAAGGCCCCATGCTGCAAGAGATGCGATAGCAATCCAGGTCAGGGCTTCACCTTCAGAGCTGGTCCAGATATTCAGCATCTCAGGATTGTGACTTTCCAGAAGCTGCAATAGAGATTGATCGGATGGGCCGGTTTGCAGAGCAATGACTGGCACTATAACCAGGGCAGCGGCCATCAACAGACCTTGGACAAGATCGGTCCAGGAAACAGCCAGGAAACCACCAAACAAGGTATAGGAAATGATGCATACCGTTCCAACAATAACAGCCACGCTGTAATCAAGACCAAACACGGTTTCAAACAGTTTTCCGCCCGCAACAAGACCTGAGCTGGTGTAGAACAGGAAGAACAGCAGAATAAAGAAGGCAGAGACAATCTGCAGCATTCTGGAGTTGTCGCGGAAGCGGTTGGTAAAGAACTCAGGCAGTGTCAGGGCGTTACCTGCCACTTCGCTGTAAACCCGCAGTCGCTTAGCCATTAGTAGCCAGTTCAGCCAGGTACCGATCAGCAAACCGCCCGCGAGCCAGAAAGCTTCGAAGCCAGCAGCAAACGCGTAACCGGGCAAGCCCAGCAGTAACCAGCCACTCATATCTGAGGCGCCAGCACTCAATGCAGCAGGCCAAGGGCCTAAGGAGCGTCCGCCAAGAAAGTAATCTTCAGAATTGCTGGTGCGTTTCCAGGCCCACAGGCCTATACCCAGCATCATGGCAAGATAAACGATAAAGGTGCTGATAATTGCACCGCTGTTTTCGGTCATGGGATATCCCTTTTGTATTTATATTGGGAATGGTTTTGTTTTCACGCTCGTGGACAAAATGTCCCAAAAAGCTCAAAGGGGAGTTCTTCGATTTATCATCGAAGAACTCCGAAACATCTATAAAATCAAGATGTTAGTGCTCACTCCCTAACGACAACAGAGTAGCATTTCCACCAACGGCTGTCGTGTTGATTGTGAGTGTCTGCTCCGTTGCAAAGCGGTACAGATAATGTGGTCCGCCAGCCTTCGGGCCCGTGCCGGAAAGGCCCTGACCGCCAAAAGGTTGAACGCCAACGACGGCACCAATCTGGTTACGATTAATGTAGGCATTCCCCACATTCACGTTTTCCTGAATAAGCAGAGATGTTCTTTCATTACGGCTATGAACGCCGAGAGTCAGTCCATATCCTGTGCTGTTAATCTGCGCAATAATCTCTTCCAGTTGTTCTGCTTTGTAGCGGATGACATGAAGGATTGGGCCAAAGTGTTCTTTTTCCAACGCATTAATATGGTCAATTTCAAAAGCAACAGGCGCAATGAAGTAGCCATCTTTCGTTGTATCAGGCAGTTCACAGCGAGCCAGAAGCTTGGCTTCCCTGGTCATCCGGTCAACATGTGCCTGCAGGCCTGAGTGGGCACGTTCATCAATCACCGGGCCAACATCTGTTGCGTGTAAACTTGGATCGCCAATCACTAGTTCAGCCATAGCGCCGGTCAATAGGTTCGTGACACGATCGGCAATATCATCCTGAACATACAAAACCCTCAGGGCTGAGCAGCGTTGGCCGACGCTACCAAAAGCAGAATTCACGACATCTTGAACAACTTGCTCTGGAAGCGATGTGGAGTCAACAATCATGGCGTTCTGGCCGCCGGTTTCGGCGATCAGGGGGATAATCGCGCCCTGACGGTTAGCTATTGCCAGATTGATTGTACGAGCTGTTTCTGTCGAACCGGTAAAGGCGACACCGGCTATGCGGTTATCAGACACCAGCCTGTTACCAATGCTTCTGCCATCGCCAGGCAACAGTTGTATGGCTTCTCCGGGAATACCAGCTTCCAGCATCAGCTCTACTGTGCGAGCTGCAATCAGGCTGGTTTGCTCGGCAGGCTTTGCGATAACTGTATTGCCTGCAGCAAGGGCAGCGGTGACCTGGCCGAGGAATATAGCCAGCGGGAAGTTCCAGGGGCTGATGCACAGGAATACACCTCGGCCACTCAAGCGCAACTCATTCGATTCACCTGTAGGGCCAGACATAACCTGAGCTGTTGAAAACTTTTCGACGGATTGTTGAGCATAATAACGACAAAAATCCACAGCTTCACGAATCTCATCAATAGCGTCGTGAATCGTTTTTCCGGCTTCCCGGTGGCACAGAGCAATCAGTTCTTCCCGGTTATCTTCAAGAAGATCAGAGAGGGCAACCAGTTTGGCAGCGCGCTGCTGTGCGGGCGTGTTACTCCAGCTTTTAAAAGCTTTGGATGCCGATGCGATAGCCGTTTCAATCTCATCTTCGGCTGCCCAGTGCATACGCCCAACGACCGAGTCTATCTGGTAAGGACTGGTGATATCAGACGATTCTGCTGTTTCCACCTGCAGACCATTAATAATGGGTCCTTTATGCCACTGCTTTTCCATAAATTTTTGTACTTCTTCTTGGAAGGGGTGATCGATGGATTCAATGTCGATATTGATACCACTGGAATTCCGGCGTTCATCACCAAAAAGTTGAGGGGGTAAAACGATGTGGTGGTTGGCCAGATGTTCATGTTTGACCAGTAAATCTGCCGGATGATGAACCAGTGACTCTACGGGTGTTTTGGCATCGACCAGTCGATGAACAAAAGAAGAGTTCGCCCCGTTTTCCAGCAGACGACGTACCAGATAGGGAAGCAACTCTTTGTGGCTGCCAACCGGCGCATAAATGCGGACAGTCTTTGCTTCCTGCTTCAGTACCAGATCATAGAGGGCATCGCCCATTCCGTGGAGACGTTGGAATTCATAATGATCATTTCCAACGTGGGTTGCCATGGTCAGAATGCTGGCAACAGTTTGAGCATTATGGCTGGCAAACTGGGGATAAAGAGTGCCTTTCACCTGTTCACTGAGGAGGAAACGAGCACAAACAAGGTAGGCAACATCTGTCGCTTCTTTGCGGGTATAAACAGGATAAGCCGGGTAGCCGTTCTGTTGGCAGAGTTTGATTTCGCTATCCCAGTAAGCGCCTTTTACCAAGCGGACAGGAATAATATCCCCTTGTTCTCTGGCAAGAGCTGACAACCAGCAGAGTGTTGGCAGGGCGCGTTTTCCATAGGCTTGAACAACGAGACCAAACTGGCCCCAGCCTTTGCAGTCAGGATGGTGATACAGTCTTTCGAAAAACTTCAGAAACAGTTCATGGCGATCCTGCTCTTCAGCATCCATATTAATGGCGACATTACCCGCACGGGCTGCACGAACCAGAACCAGAACCGAATCCAGGAGTTCTCCCATTACCCGCTCACTTTGAGCGACTTCATAGCGGGGGTGAAGGGCGGATAGTTTGATAGAAATGCCGGGTTTGGGCGAGCCATCCATCTCAGGTTCTGCTGCGATGGCTTCGATAGCCGCTAGATATTCGGCATGATATTTGGCGGCATCATCAGCTGTTAGAGCGGCCTCTCCCAGCATATCAAAGGAATAGGTGTAACCGCTTTTGCGCTCATCACGACCATTATTCAGGGCTTCCTTAATTGTGCGTCCAAGCACAAAGTGCTTCCCCATGATTTTCATGGCCTGATTGACGGCCTGGCGAATCACTGGTTCGCCCATTTTGTTGACCAGGCGGCTGATAATACCGGCCGGTTTGCCATCGTCCTGGGTGTCCATGGTCACAACCTTGCCGGTCAGCATCAGCCCCCATGTAGAAGCATTAACCAGCAAAGAATCGCTCTGGCTCAGATGTTTGTTCCAATCTGCAACGCTGAGTTTGTCGCGAATCAGGGCATCAGCCGTTTCTGTGTCAGGAATCCTTAACAGCGCTTCTGCCAGACACATCAGCAGAATGCCTTCCCGGGTGTCGAGGCTGTATTGCAGCAGCAGGGAATCCACCATGTGGATGGCGTTATCACTGGCTCGCACCTGGTTAATCAAGGTGGTTGCACGGTTGGCGATACTGGCTTTCTGGCTAGAGTTTTCTTCCAGTTGACCAAGTAATTCTTTTAACCAGGATTCTTCGTCTACACAGTAGTGAGGGGAGATAGAATCCCAGATATTTTCCGGCTTTTGGTGGATAAAAGCGGGGGTGAATGCGTCAATGGCCTTGAACATACCCACTACCTCTTACGATTTTTTTAGAGAATTTCTTATCAAAGAATAGTTATGGAGAGAAATTTACAAGGGAGGCGAGGGAAAGGTCTTTGCAAAAACTCCGGCGTTTTATACAAAAACCTCATCAGGAGACAGGTTTTCAGGTAGCAAGTGGTGTTGCTTGCGGTAGCGTAGAGGTGTGATGTTTAGCCTTTCACGCATTGATCTGGTCATCAGGCTTTGGCTGGTAAAACCTACCCTCTCGGCGATATCGGCAAGGGAATCGTTGGTTTCAGATAATAGTTTGCAAGCAGCTTTCAGACGCAGGTTCAAAATATATTGGTGGGGAGTGGCACTCGTGAAATCACGAAAGGCATCGTAAAACCGGCTTTCCCCCATCCCTGCCAGAGAAGCCAGATCGGCAACGGGCAGTGAATGCTCTAAATGCGTGGAGACATACTCGCAGATTTGATCCATTGCCAGTGTGGCAGTGGCGACAGGTTGCCAGCTTTGAGCAAATCGTAACTGCAGGCTACGAAGCAGGCCTTCACACAAAGCATTAGCAAGCTGGGCATCATCCGGAAAGAGAGCCAGCTCATGGCTGACCTGATGAATCAGTTCCATCAGGGAGCGATCTATGCGAAACCAGGCCGGGCAAGCAAACATTGTTGTCAAGTCTTCGGTCAGATCTCCGCAGTCAATATTGATCAGTACCAGCTGGTTTCCGGAGTGCCCAGAAAAAGCATGGGTGCTTTGGCTGGGAATAGCGCAACCAACGCTGTGTGCAATGCGTCCCCGCTTCCCTTCAATATTAAAGTCAGCCTGACCTGCAACCGGAATCACCAGTTGGTGATGTTCGTGGCTGTGCTGGTTTTCGGTGGTGGGAAGAGTGGTTACAGCAAGAGTTTTCATGACCACAGGCTATCGCTGTGACAAATACTTCACAAGAGAGAATGTATAAAAGCTGAGGACTGAAAATCCTCAGCTTTAGAGGCGAGTTACTTGTTGCGTGCAGCAAACTCAGCCATCAGTGCAACAGGCTGTTTTTTCTTGTTGCTCTTGTTCAGAACAAAAACAACAGTTTCGCCGTTAGGGCCAGCACCAATTTGAGTGAAGCGGTAGGCGGCTTCACCAACTTTACGTACGGCTTCCATATCTTTCAGCTCATTGAACACATAAATACGGCCATCTTCGCTGCGCATTTCGCCATAGAAGTTTTCAGCAGGGGCTTGGTTACCCTTGAACATGTCAATGCTGCCGATACCGGAAGACTTCTTCTTGTCTTTGCCGGTCAGGCCAAACACCAGAGTCTGGCTGTGAGGGCCTTCACCAATAAAGACTTTACGGTAAGGGGTTTCGCCATTAGCAATAAAGTCTTTGTAGACGGCGGCGTCATCAAAAACGTAGTAGCGGCCTTCGTGGGCTACTTCGTACAAATCATCGTTATTAACCGGCTTGGCTGCTGCAGCGCTTTTTGCTGCCATACTGTCGTTGTTCATAGATTGACAGCCAACAAGTGCAGTTGCCAGCAGGGATGCCGCAGAAAGTTTAATCAGAGTGGAACGCATCAGAGTCTCCGGAATTGTTTTCACTGAGTTGTTGTGATTTTCAGTGGTAACCAATTTAGGAACTTTTTTTTACAGTTTGGTGATGCTTATATTTCAGAAATGTGACGAAATGTTTTCAGGGCGATTTTCAGTTTGACGGATTTCTGTGGTACAACCCACTTATAAAAATAATAAATAATGCGTGTGCTTATGGATCCCATAATTTTTGCGATGCCAGGCTTCTTTGTTTTGATCTTAATTGAAATCATCGCAACGATGGTTCGTAAAAAAGATTACTACCGGTTGAATGATGGGATTAACAGCCTGAGTTGTGGTGTTCTGAGTATTATCACCAAACTGGTCATAAATCTTGGCCTGTACACTCTGATTTATAACAGCTTTTCGGTAACAACCCTGCCGGCTGAGGCTTTATGGGTGTGGATCGTGGCCGTGATTTTCCAGGATTTCCTCTATTACTGGAATCACCGAATCGGCCATGAAGTGAATATCTTCTGGGCTTCCCATTCTGTTCATCACCAGAGTGAGGAATATAATCTCACTACAGCTTTACGCCAGACCAGTACCAGCTTTTTCCTGAGCTGGATTTTCTATGTGCCTATGGCCCTTCTTGGCTTTCCACCCGAAGTATTTCTGACGGTCAGCCTGCTGAATTTGTTGTATCAATTCTGGGTTCATACCAGACACATACCTAAGTTGGGCTGGTATGAATGGTTTTTTGTTACGCCCTCCAATCACCGTGTTCATCATGCCAAAAATCGTGAGTATCTTGATAAAAACTACGGTGGCATATTTATTCTCTGGGATCGCTTCTTTAAAACCTTCAAAGAAGAAGATGATAATTATGAATCGATTCGCTATGGAACCATTAAGCCGTTGCGAAGCTGGAATCCTGTTTGGGCCAATCTTTCTCCTTTTGCTGATTTGTTTCGAGACGCACGACACACCAAAAGCTGGAAAGAAAAACTGACCTTATGGTTTCGTCATACTGGGTATCGCCCGGCCGATGTCGCGTCACCTTCTGATATGCCGGATATTCATGCCTATGTTAACTATGATCCGGTAGTCAGCACCGTAGTGAAGATCTATGCCGGCTTCCAATATGCGTTACTGCTTATAGCGACCACAGCATTAATAGGTGTGAGCCATACCACAAGTTATGGTTTTGATGTGCTATGGACCTGCGTACTGACTTTTAACGTTGTGGCTATTGGAGCCGTTCTGGAAGGACGGAAAAGTTGCCAGATCGCGGAGTCTATTCGCTTTGTCGTTGTAGCTCTGGCAGTGATCTTCAGTGCGAGTCAGTTAATCCCTCTATGGGTGGTCTGGTATGTTTTGGGGTGGGGCGCTGGGTCAGTGATATGGTTGACTTATATTCTTAAACAGCAACATCTCTTTTAAGGCGCCATACTCATAGGATCACAGGGAGTGAATTCCAGAGATCTTATGGGAAAAATACGAAAAGCATTTGGCAAGTTTCTACCCTTGGGGCTTCGGGGGAGTGCAAGATCGCCAAACTCACAGTCAAAGGCAAAAATATCCGATGTCAATGGTCGCACAATTGAGCCGAACGACACTATTGAACGGCGATTTTACGAGCGGTCGTTCTTTGCGGGTGTTGTCAAAAAATTTGGTTTAGAGTCACGTAACTCTGAGTCGACAGCTCCCCAGTCTCTTCTTGTTCAGGGGGAGAAGAAATATCTCGGCCAGGTAGATGGCGGCATTCAAGTCAGTAAGAGCAGGAATGGCTTTTTGGTATTTTCCAGCACGCCAGACAGTGTTTTTCCGGATGGGAAACTGGGGGGATCCTATTACCTCCAGGGATGAGGCGCGGCTGCTTCCCAAGATTTTAGCTGTCGGTTCGAATGGGTGTGTTCAGGCTTGTCTGGTTAAGGGGGGTGTCGTTGCCGTTAAGCGTAGTTATTGCCTGAAAATGCCTGAGGATATCAAGCCTATTTACAGTGATGCGAACGGTATTATGCGCGAGGTGGCCGTTCTTGCGGGGTTAAAAAAAGAGGCTTCAGATCATCCGGGTTATAGCTATCTGGTGCCTTTTGTGGGGGCTTGTGTCTCTGAGACGGGTGAGCCCTTGATTCTTCTGGAAATGGCAGACCAGAGTTTGGAGAATAAGCTGGCAGCGGGGCCGGTTTCTCACGGTGAGTTTCTGCAGCTCAGTTGGGAGATCTTTTCCGGGCTTGAATGCCTGTCAACACTGAACCTTGTTCATCAGGATGTTAAGCCGGGTAATATTCT
Source organism: Parendozoicomonas sp. Alg238-R29 (assembly GCF_947331445.1). Lineage (GTDB taxonomy): Bacteria > Pseudomonadota > Gammaproteobacteria > Pseudomonadales > Endozoicomonadaceae > Sansalvadorimonas. The sequence continues at coordinate 33,939 of NZ_CAMZOG010000044.1, forward strand.
TCTTAAAGGTGGCAAAGTCTGGTTGGCGGATTTCGGTGAAACCACTTCAGACCAAGGCATCGCCTCCCTCGGCGTTTTGGGAGAGCCGTGGACGGCAGAAGAACGTATCGGCGGCACCAAGGATATTAAACCCTTTCATGGGTATTATGAGCTTCCCCAGCCCGCCACAGATGTGTGGTCTACTGGCCTTACAATGATTGCGATGTTGAGCAAGGACTCTCACAAAGCGGGAGAGTTTCTGCAGAAGCTGCATGAGTTTTCTTATGGCACAACACCTGCCGACCAGTTGGATGATGATCAGATTGAACAGCTACGCAGTCAGACTGAGGTCGTTGTTGATGAATTTCTGGAAGAAAACTTAACTGGAGCTATGGCCAGATATACGCAGCCTTACGCTGAGCTGCTGTATCGGATTTTTGATCCTGATCCCAGAACCAGAATAACGTCTTCTGAGGCAAGGCAGACTCTGGGCCTGTATCTGAAAAAGATTACCTAAGGTGTGAACACACCCAAGAGTTTGGAAACTGCTCCCGTAAGCTCTTTCAGAGTTTCCGGGAGCAGCTTGTCTCAAAGTCCTGCGTTTTTCAGTCGGTTGGCATGCTGGCGATACACCGTAACCGGGTCGGTATCCAGCAGGCTGTGAAGGCCAAACAGTAGGTTGATTTCATCAATATGGTTCATGCGGTAATTATCTCGAATCACCATGCCCATATGGCTGCTGCAGCGGCCTACCAGACCATCATTCTCTTCATCAACCAGCTTTCCCAGAGTTGAGAAAAAATAGTCGGAGGGGTCTATAGGGTTGGTGAATGGTTTTGTGCCACTCCAAGAATAATAGCGAATACCGTCGACTTCATAATCGCCTTCGCCACAGTCCGAAGGAATGGCCGCAGGGTGCTCAATGTTGAATGCGGCGCTGCCCGCAGTGCTCAAGGAGTGAAGGGAGGCTAAGGCGCTCTGACCATTGTTGGTTGGATTGTTTGACATCAGATTGAACAATCCGGACAGAGCTTCCATCGCGCCATTCAAAACAGAGCTAACAACCGGAGCGTGACTCAACCCCAGAACGGTGTCGGCAACCGGGCTGCCCTTGTGGGGAGAGCCTATACTGGTGACAGACTTCACCAGGTCAGGACGAACACTGGCAACAAATCGGCTTGTAGGGCCGCCTTGGGAGTGGCCCACCAGATTGAAACCTTGTGCTCCTGTTATGGCTTTGATTTCATCCAGTTGTTCAATTAGTTCAAGACCACGCAATTCTGTACTTTCCAAACCGGAAACTTGAGTGACATAAACTTCCGCACCACTTTTCTCAAGCTCTTTGGGAATGCGATACCAGTACTCAACAAGGCCAAAGGCTGTGGTATCAAAACCAAACATACCATTGATCAGCACAATGGGATAACGGGTGTCGGTATAGGTGTCTTTCTTGTTCCACCACCACCAGGCGGAGGCCGGTTGGGCCAGTAACAGCGCAAGCACTGCTAAAGACATTAGCGATCGGATTTTCATTCTGGTTGTCTCTCTTTCCCGATTTTATTGTTTTATGGGTTAGCTGTTATTGTTGTTTTACTGCCTGCAAATGGGAGGACAACTCAACTCTCATAGTCTTTGCAGTTTCTCCAATGCCTGAACCAGTTTGATTTCAGACCCGGAAAAATGGCTTGTCCTTAACTCGTCAAGGGAAGTGTCCTGACTTCCCAGTCCGGCAGCTAAAAGTATTTGCTTCTGCTGACTGTATTCGTTCAGTCGCTGCTGCCATTGATCACGTTGGTTATCGAGCGCAGAAAGGCGCTCAGCAGCTTCATAGCCAAATGCTACTGAACGGAGTTCATAAATGTCTGTGTCAGAAGCGCCGTTCGCTCTGGCTTTGGTAACTTGCTCCTTCAATACTTTTTGTTGGACGCTCAGCGATTGTTGTTCTGCATACTCAGGCCAGGCTCGGGCAAGTTCATTCAGCTTTTGCTGGCGTTGTTCTTCGGTAAGGCTTTGATCCCGTTCTATGGTTGTTTTACTCAGTATAAAACGGTCGTAACGTTCTTCTTCCCCGAAAAAGGCTTCCGCCATCTCTGGCCCCAGTTCTGCAGTTCTGGTCCGGGACAGCAGCTCCATACGTTGCTGAAGAAGCTCGGTAATAGACAGAGCGCTGAACATTTCAGCAAGTTCCAGTTGTTGTTCTGCCAAGTGAACCTTATAGGAAACATAGCGGTCGAAATAAGCCAGGGAGGCAACAGCAACACGAGGAGAGTATTGCTCTTTCACGTAGTTGTAAAACTGATCCCGGATGGCCGAAACAGGCTGTTCCCCCAAGGTTGCCAGATAGTACTCAAATAAACGACGCATAGAGGGTGTGATAATGGGTAGGCCAGCAGCATTCAGCACCAATTCGCCATCAGGTGTTGTTCCACGTAATGAAAGCTTGGCAGAAGTTATTGCCTCTGCAGGGAGGGAATTGTCCTCAATGTCTTGCTCTGGCGTTTGCCACAGAGAAACATCAGAAGTGAGCGCCGGGTTTGTGAATGTTACTTCCGGACTAGCTTGCTGCGCATCGGGCTGCTGGCCATAGAGTAGATAAATGCTGGTGCCGGTAATAATGACCGACAGGGCAATCAGGCTGGAAATCCTGAATATCCCGCTATTGCGTTCCATGGGAATGACTCATTTTTATTATTGTTATTGTCGCTCTGCTTTAGGCTGCTAAGTGCATCCACGCACTACACATACACATTCACTACATATGCATTACAGGCAGGCATAGCAGATACTTATCTTTGATTATTATTTAATCACTTGCTCCATTGTGGGGCAAGGAAAGACGACAAGTGTTGTGATGGGGTTTGAAAAAACATCGAAAACAAAACCCGCATCAGCGGGCTTTGTTTGGGTGAAGGATTTGAAGTCGCTATGGCTTAATTGAGAACACCCCTTAGTGATCGGTTGCTGCAATTCTGGCGGAGTTATCAATCGGACAGGGAAGCAGGTCTTTCGGCTGGTAGCTTCTTATCTCCCCCCACTCCATACGAACCTTAAGCCAGCCCGGTTGAGTAGTGTTTTCGATAATTCCCCGTTCATAGGTAATACGATCTCTGACATACAATTGCTGAACTTTCATCCTTGAAACGTCCTTCCCGACAGTGAGTTGATAGCTTTAAAGTTAGTCGCAGTTTATTCCAGCTTGGTGAAGCTTCTGTTATTTTTTTATGAACGTAATTTACGTCTTTTGAACATAGGCTCAGTCCAACAACCAAGAAGAACCCATAAATTTGAGTTTAGAAGATTTTCTATTCACGCAAGAGAAATCTAACAAATAGTTTTTACTATTTCACTGCTGTCCGGTTAAAAAATCGAGAAAGGCGTGAGATGTCTGTCTTTAGTGGTTTGCGGTAAAATAGCGGTTGTCGAGACAGCTATTTCACAAAACAAAAAAGACAGACATGAAGCATCATAACAGCGTTTTCCAACAGTTACTCAAAACAATCCCACGTCACCAGTTTCAGAAGGTCGTTGATCGCCACAACGGGGATCATCGCATCAGGACTCTGTCATGCTGGACTCAGCTCGTTGCCATGATGTTTGCTCAACTGGCCAGCCGGGTTTCCATTCGGGATCTGGTTGAGAATTTTAATACCTGCCACAACCACCATTATCATTTGGGTGTCTCTCGCATAAAGCGCTCTTCATTGTCAGATGCCAACAGCACTCGGGCGGCCAGCATTTTCTCAGAAACCTTTTTCTTTCTATTGCAAAAAGTCAGAAGCCATCTGCCTCGGGGAGCGGCCAGTGATATGGTTCGCCTGATTGATTCCACGACCATTGACTTAAATTTGAACCAGTTTGAGTGGGCGCATTTCCGAAAAACCAAAGGCGGCATAAAGCTTCATACGGTGTATGACCCG
>NZ_CAMZOG010000045.1 GCF_947331445.1 Parendozoicomonas sp. Alg238-R29
GCTCAGAAGTATAGTTCATGCACCAACATGTATTGTGAACAGAGCCAATTTGTGGATGTCATGATACAAACCATATGGTCAAAAAATAAGCGTTGCTAACAAAATGTGTGCGTAACAAAAGTGTCATGTAGCGTACATATTGATGTGAGCCAACACTTTGCCAAGCGCTAACCGGTCCGATTTAACCTCTGTTCTTGAGGTGTCTATGAGCAAGGTTGGCGGTCGTAAAATTTCCCACAAGGTAAGAGAAAGTATCCGAGTTGAAGCTATTCAAAAGTGGCTCGACGGAGCTAAAGTCAAACACCCTTCTGAAGAGTATTGTTGGAGTCGTTTACCCGACTTGCTTATATATACCTGCACTGTCTTGCAGCCAGGAAGCGGCTTTCACGGTTTCGTTGTGCATGTGACCAATAGCACCATGCATCAAGTCATACACTTTTTTCTCTAATACCTTATGGCTAAGAATCAACTGGGCTCGGCGAACAAGCTGTTCATCAGAGGGTTCTTTGTCATTGAGATGCTCAGATAACTCTTGGTCGATTTTCTTTTTTTCTTTTCGTAACGCCTGAATGGTTTTCACAAACTCTTTAGTGCTTTCTTTTGTTTCCCGGCGTAGAGCTAACAGAGCATTGTTGTAATCTTCCCGCATTTGCTCGGCGTGAAGCTGATGTTCGAGGGAATTATCGTCGTCGATAAAGCCACTATCAAACCTCTCCTTCCGGTGCATGTGTTGGTAATTCTTCACCTCACGGCGGTTCATGAATTTATTAGTCGCCTCTGTCAATGCTGTAGCGGTAAAACTGTAGGCCCAAAACAGTAAACCGGCGGCGGTAGGGATGGGTAGCAACCCGACCAGAGTTGGGCCTGCGCCAGTAGTGACTTTTGTGACAGTGGTTTCAATGTGGCGCCAAAGGGTGCTGCGTAAGGTGGCTTTGGTGTAATTCCAGCCGGTACCTACGCCTCCCTCAGCCAGTTTAATACCTCGCCCAAGATGTTTGTTCAGGTCATTACTGATGTTATCAATATCAAGCTCCTGAGCATCCAGGGGTTTGTCCAGCTGTAATTTTTCATCCAGAAACATGGCAATACGATCAATATCGCCATTCTTGTGAGTTAGAACGTCCCTAGCCCAGCTGGTGTAATCCTGCTTTGGTAAAAACCAGTGCTTTCTCAACTCTTTACTGTTAGCCGCTTCATTAAAGACAAGCAAGCGAGTTCGGTTGTCCATGTTTTCAAAAGGCTGCCAGAGTTGTTCAAAGTTATTGCTGAAATGCTGATCCAGGCTGCTGACTTCCTGTACCGCTTCCACTAGCAACTCATCCAGGCTGCCAAATGCTTCCTCAAGTTGCCGTGACCGAAGCTGGGCCATAACCTGTGTTCGACGATACTTCACTAACTCAGCCGCAGATGCTGGAGTTTCTTTATTGAGGCTGTTTACGTCTCTTTGGAGGTTTTTAAAACTGTTCAGAATATTGATCAGGCCTGAGTGACGGGTCAGCCAGCTGTAACTATCCAGATAATCTTCAACTTCATCACCAGGCCCGCCCTCGGAACCTCGTTTGGCTCGCTTCTGCTTCGCCCGATCGAGCTGTACAATTTTTTTTAGCCTGAAAAAGCGATCTGAGACCGCGCCAATAGCAAACCAGGCCGTGCTGGAAATAACATAGGTGACGGCCATTATGGCTACAGATATGCCACCAGTCTGAACACCATAAATAACGGCCATTAAGCCAAACATGCCAGCCTGAACCCCGATAACTCTCTTATTGCGCTGCCCCCAGCGAACCAGACGCAGGGCAAAGTCTTTGAAAAATCGAACCAGATGTCCGTTATCTACCTGCTGTTTTATCAGCCACTCGTCGTCCTGGTCGCAGATAAAGTCGGGTTGGGTCTCCGGTTGATCCAGTTGAGGTTGGCCTTTAACCTGCCAACGATCCTGCTCATCTCGCACAAGGGAATAAAGCTGTGATGTTGAGGAGCGTTTCCCGACTTTGACTGAAGGTCCTAAAGACCGAGCCGGCATGTGTCCGGAGCGATGTTTGTGATGGCGTTTTAGCTTGGCAATATAGGTAATGGCAGATGCTTCTGAGATCTGGCTGCGCAACGACTGGTTCTTTTTTCCTTTAGCGGTAGACAGGGTCATTCCAGAAACGGCATCAGCTAACAGAAGAAAGCGGGTCAGGGAGAAATCCTGCTCACCCTGTATATTCTGGTCGTGGAACAGTTCGTCGATCTTTTTCCGGGCATCCTTATTTTCAAATCCAGCACTGCGCAGTTGATCAACAAAATGCTGGCGAGCGGAATCAATGGTTGCACCCGCGTCGGCAAGTAGTCGTTCCTGTTGTACAACTGAACCTGAACGCTGGTTCAGTGGGGTCGTTGCAGGGGCGTTCTTGGAAGCCATTGCTCGCTTCAGGTAGCGCTGCCCTAAAATGGTAGACACAACACGTTTGTGTTCGCTGCCCAATCGGCGAATAGTGTTTTTGATCTCCATCAGGTTGGCAAGATCAAGATCAGAGGATTTCTGAATGCTGTTTTGAGCGAGCAGATTCTGGATGATCTGTTCCGCTTCCTCTCCACTCAAATCAGTGGCGGCCATCAGTTGTTCACTCAGATATGGAATAAGCAGGATCGGAATAAAACGCTGGGTTAGGGCGTGCTGGCGGCTGACTGCTAAATATTCATACGCCAGACGAATGGGATCACTGTTTACACAACGATCAACTCTCTCAATTCTTTCAGCTGTAATGGGATGGTTCGTAGGAACTTGACTGGCAACGCTATCCTTTTCCTGAATTTTTACTATGCCTGCCAGTTGCAAAGATAGAGCAACATGGAGGTTTTCTCTCACATCCAGCTCACAACCAGCGAAGTTATGGTGCTTCTCTCCCGGCACCCAGTCGATATAGCGGTTCTTCAGTGGAGCGTGTGGTGGCTCTTCAGAGTGTTTCTGACGTTCAAACTGGTGGACGTAAACCTTATAGAGTTTGCCGGCTACCTGGTTGTTTGCAGGGCGCGGGGTGCGAAAGCGGTCAAACAGGGATTTTACGAAATAGTTGCGACGCCAGCCAGTGGTGACATGAAACCCTTCATGGGAAGAGGGCAGGCAACAGAGCTCTGCTCCCTGACGTTTGAGCTTTTGCCAGCTGTCAGGGCACATTTTTCGGAATTTAACTTGTTTGCGAGCTTCCATGCCTTTCTGGGCAGCAATTTATTCCGGCTGATACGGAAAGTATATGTGCAGTCGCTTCAGGCTGCTCTGAGAGTTGGGCTGCCGTGATTGATGGGGATTTTTTCAATCTTCTGCTGAAGTTTCTTTCGGTAGTTCATCAACAGGTAAAGGCTGTAAACCACGGTAATAACCTCCGCTACTAAGACATTGCCCCACACGGCTTTGGCTTCCAGCAATTGTGGCAAAATAAATAACCCTGTCGTTGGCAGCACCAGCCCCCGGGACAGAGACATTGCACTGGAAATTTTAGAGAGGGCAATGGCCTGGTAAACAGTCATAACAATAATATTTAAAGCCATGGGGATGACTGAGAGTGCATAGATTGCCATAACAAATTCGCCGAGCTGGATCATTTCTGATGATGGCGTGGCTACAAAGGCAGAAACAATCTCCCCCGGGAATAAAATACCAAGGCCTCCGGTAACAACGCACAGCACCATGACCAGAGTCATGCTCACATTCAGGGATTCAAGAATCCGCTGGTGCTGACCGGCGCCGTGATTAAAGCTGATCAAAGGCTGAATAGCCTGGCAGACTCCATAAGTGAGCAGTACAACCAGCCACATACAGTTCAGGGCAATACCATATACCGACAGGTACAGGTTGCCACCAAGCTTCAGCAAAACCCAGTTAGAGATCAGAATAAGGATGCCTACAGAGGATTCCATAATCATGGTGGGCATGCCATTCACAAGAATGGCTCTTATCTGGGAGAAGTCAGGTCGGATAAACTTCAGCACCAAGCGGCGGGCCGGGGAGCGGAAGTGCCAGAGCATAATAACAGTCATACTAAGCTGGGCAATGCCGGTTGCCAGAGCTCCGCCAAACATACCCCAGCCCCAGACAATCATAAATAGCCAGTCCAGAACAATATTGGTCAGAGCGCTGGCCACCATAGCTCTCATAACCAGTTTTGGGTTGCCGTCATTGCGGATAAAGTTAGACAGCACCCAACCTATGGCATATGGGGTTGAGAAGAGAGTCAGGGTTGAAATGTATGCCTGGCTTAAGGGTATCAATTCTCCCTGAGCGCCGAAAATTCGGACTATATCACTTTGCCAGTAAAGAGTTGCTGAGGTGATTACCAACATGGCGGCGGTAATCAGAGTGATTGCCTGACGAAAAATTATTTGTCCTTCAGCGATTTTTCCCTCACCAAAACGAATGCCCATCAACGCTGAACCGCCAACACCGATCATCATGGCAGTGGCAAACATAAAGGAAAAGTAAGGAATCACGATATTCATGGCGGCCAGGCCGCTTTCACCCATGGCGTGACCAATGAACATGGCGTCAGCCACAACATAAAGAGATTTGATAACCATACCGGTCATGGCAGGCAGGAGGTAATGGGTAAAACACTTGCGTACTGGGTCTTTGCCCAGATCTATTGCTGAGGATGAAGGTATCTTTTTAGTCACAGAGCGAGTTCCAGAACTGCCTCGGCACGATGCCGGGCTGGATTCATTCTATGGCGTTCGTTAATACAGAGATATGAGGACTTAGGCCTATGGACATTCTCTGCATTCTTTGCGCAATGAGGGAAGAAAAGGTTTAGATTGAAACGGGTAATGGATGAATGAAGGAAGGTGAAGCACATAATGGTGGAGATAGATTACCCAGGGCCATTTATGGCCAGCTTACTCGTTGTAATTTGTCAGGCCTCCGTGAAACTCCCCTAACCATTGAATCTCTTTCTCAGAGATAGTGAGCGAGTTGGTTATTTTGTTCAATTGCCGATCGGCCAGGTTCGCTGTCCTGTCATGGCGAGAGGTTTTCAGGTTTCTTGGACGGAAAAGATAAACTGCTGGTGAATGTGGATGTTTTGTGGGAGGTTTGGTGCATAACCAGAGCGTCTGCTTTTCTATTAATAAACCTATTCAAGTCATTGCACCAGCTTCCTCTCAAGGATTAATCTACTGTGTCTTGTAATTCAAACCGCAGTAAAGTGAGCCGGTATATGACTCAGCCTTTTTACCCCATTGGCACTCCAGGCCAACCATGGACTGATGCAGAAAAAATCAGCTGGCGAGAAAAAACCACTATCAAGCGCAGCTATGCCGATGAGGTGATTGAGCGAATCAACGCTCTCTCAGATCGTTTTGAACGCATTCAGTATGGCGCGTTGAGCTATGACGAGAATCGTTATCCGTTGTTTGCCCTGAAAAGCCAAAACTGGGATGCGTCTCGCCCCAAAGTTCTGATTACCGGTGGCGTACATGGTTACGAGACCAGTGGTGTGCAAGGTGCTCTGAGATTTCTGGATACACAGGCTGAAAGCTATAAAGGCCAGTTTGATATTCTGGTTCTGCCCTGCGTTAGTCCATGGGGTTATGAAGTCATTAATCGCTGGAATCCGCTCTGCGTAGATCCTAATCGTTCCTTTATGCCCGACAGTCCATCGGAAGAAGCGGCGGCAGTCATGGCTTTTGTGGCTTCCCAGAATGTTGAGTGGCTGGTTCATCTTGACCTTCACGAAACCACTGATTCTGATAAAGATGAATTCCGCCCTGCTTTGATGGCCCGTGATGGCAAGCTTTTTGACCCTGCCAGTGAACGGATTCCTGATGGTTTTTACACGGTGGATGACGCCAGTCGCGCCCAGCCGGAATTCCAGAAGGCTATGATCGACGCGGTCAGAAAGGTGACCCATATTGCCCCTGCGGATGATAATGGTGAAATCATTGGCAGTAAGGTTATGCAGGAAGGCGTGATTCACTACCCAAAGAAAGAGCTGTTCCTTTGCGGAGGTATGACTGATGCGCCTTATGTGACAACCACCGAGGTCTACCCAGACAGTCCACGTGCAACTCTCGAAGAGTGCAATGAAGCTCAGGTTGCAGCAATCAAAGGTGCGCTGGAGTATTTGGTAGCTAAAGGCGTGTAGGTTCAACCTTTATGTTGAAGGATGCCCGCTTCTGTTTGGAAGCGGGCATTTTTTAATGAGTTTTCGTACGGGTTTTCCCGCAACGGGAGCATATGTAGGTTGTTACCAATTTTCCCTGCTTTACGTCGAAAACCTTCTCTTTATCCACTACCCATTTGTGCAGATTGTTTTTACACATGGTTTTGCCTCTGGCTTTGTCTTTCAGAGACGGCTTCTTAAACGGCAGAATATCGGCCATTCGGTTTTCCTATTGGCGACTCACTAGGTGAGTCAGGGCATGTTGGGAACTTTCCTGCATATTTCGGCCAAAGGCAATATTGTTTTTCTGCCTGCGAATACCCGCTTTGCGCATTTTCAAGAGCAGGCGAGGCTGAACGCCATTCAGAACCAGGCCAATATTGCGTTTTTGCATATCCATCAGAATATTTTCAACGGCAACCAGAGCTGTCATATCCAGCATATTTACATCGGTCATATCCAGAATCATAACCTGAATATGGTCATCCGTTTTCTGCAGTGCGTTCAGGGCTTTCTGGGCTGCCCCAAAAAACAGAGGGCCGTTGATATCATAGATGGCAATACTGGAAGGCAGGTTAATACTTTCGTTGGGCTCTTTTGCCGAGTAGAGATTAACCGTAGATAGATTGCTGATACGTTGAATCAACAGCAGACCCGCCAGCAGCATACCAATAGTCACAGCAATCACCATATCGAAGATAACGGTAAGGCCAAAGCAAGTCAGCAGGACAGCAATATCTTCTCTCGGTGCCACCCGAACAATGCGAACAAAGTGATGAGCCTCGCTCATATTCCATGCCACCATAAGTAACAAGGCAGCCAGTGAAGCCATAGGAATATGGGCTAGCAAAGGTGCCAGCAGCAAGACGGCTAACAGTACAAACACGCCATGAACAATCGAGGCGATAGGGGACGTTGCACCACTGCGAATGCTGGTGGCCGTTCGGGCAATAGCCGCTGTTGCTGGAATACCACCAAAGAATGGCGCGACAAGATTGCCTATACCCTGACCAATCAGTTCACCGTTCGAGTGGTGGCGAGTACGGGTCATGCCATCGGCAACAACAGCACAGAGCAAGGATTCCAAAGCTCCCAGCATGGCAATGGCAAAAGCTGAAGTCATCAATTCACGAATCAGTTCAAAGCTAATACCGATGGGACGACCGCTGGCATCAGGAAGATGCCAGGGCAGAATAAAGCGCGGAGCTACCGGCGGAATGCCCGTACCGGAAACACCATCAACGTCCCAGCTGAATTTGCTGCCGATAGTAGCAATGGTGGTACCGTCAATATTATTAAGCACCAACCATGCCGTACCTGCGCCAATCAACAGAGCAGGAAGGTGTGGTGGTACTGAGGTTTTCAGGCGCTTCCAAATCAGGAAAACCCCCAGCGTGATAACAGCTATTAAAGTATCCCAGATACTGAGTTGTGGCAGTGATGTCGCAATTGTAGAGATTCGGAGAAAGAAATGTTCGGGTATGGTGATGTGTGATAATCCGAAGAAATCTTTTAACTGCAATGAAGCAATAACAACAGCAATACCTGACGTGAAGCCAATAGTGACAGGATAAGGCACATACTCAATCAGACGCCCAAGCCTGCACAGCCCCATAATCATAAGAATAAGACCGGCCATTAAGGTGGCTACAGCTAAACCACCGGCGCCGTACTTCGCAGTAATAGGCAGCAGGATAACAACAAAGGCTGCCGTTGGACCTGAGATGTTCACTCGGGAGCCACCGGTAAGAGCTATCAAAAAACCAGCGACAATAGCTGTATAGAGGCCATATTCCGGAGCAACACCACTGGCAATAGCCAGACCCATTGAAAGGGGCAGGGCGACAATACCGACGGTCATACCCGCCAGAATATCTTTGCGAAGACGAGACAGGTCATACCCCTGTCGAAATGTATCTCGAAGAGCAGTAGAAATCATTGATGTCATTAAGTCTGGAGAGAGGCCTGTAACTTTTCGGCCTTAAGGATTTATTATACGGTGACTGTGTATTAGGTGGTATACGAGCTTGTGGAAGTGTAAGGGTGTGTATCCGCAGTTTTGCAGAGGAAGAATATGACTGAAAAAACAGCTTTAATCGTGGGAAGTTCTGGTGCAGTGGGGCGCCATATTCTGAGGTTATTACTTGAAAGCGACAATTATCAGAAAGTCATCAGTCTGGTGCGCAGACCTTCTGGGGTGACCCACGGGAAACTGGTTGAGAGAATTGTTGACTTTGATTCCCTTACATCATTCACACTGAATGAACGGGTTAATCATGTGTATTGCAGCCTTGGCACCACCCGTAAGCGGGCAGGTTCTGCCGAAGGTTTTCGTAAGGTTGATCTCGATTATGTTCTGGCTCTTGGAGAGTGGAGTAAGTGCTGTGGTGCGGAGAGGTTTGGTGTTATCAGCTCTATTGGCGCAGGCCAGAAGGGTCGAGGGCTGTACCTGCAAACCAAAACAGAGATGGAGCAAGGGTTGAAAGAGTTAGATTTTTCTTCTCTGCTGATTTTTAGACCAAGCCTGCTTCATGGTGAGCGTGATGAATTTCGATTAGGTGAGCAGTTAGGTTATTGGGGGTTAAAGGGAATGAGTTGGTTACCTGGGTTACAGCAATATCAGCCTGTGGCAACAGAAACTGTTGCCAGAGTTATGGTTGAATATGTTAGCCGTAGTCATGTGGAGGGTCTGGAGGTTGTTGAAGGTTTGGCCTTTCACGAAACTACGTGACATTACCATGATCGCACCTGATTACCACTGAACATCAGTTAGCTTCAATAGCCGCTTCGGCATAGGTGCAGTTCTGGCAGCCATAATCCCCAGACCCTTGATCATTGAAGGCAGATCCAAGCGACGATGAAACCGGTCATTGAACTCTGCCAAGTATCGGGGGAGAGGCTTCGGGGGCAGTGAGTGGTAGATGCCATGTAGCTTTTTGTTTAGAGGATTTTCGTTACCACGTTAATCCCTGATATTAAGCCTGTGGAAGGGTGTGAATACGTCAACAGGCTTGGTGTGGTGGCATCAAGCAGTTCGACGTGTTTCTGACGTATTGGCAGCGACAAGTGAGGACTGTTTGCTTCTAGCTTTTATACTGCCGTAAACATTGATCAGTGCTCCCCCCATAATCAAAGTTCCACCAGCCAGAGTCCAGACGGATGGGATCTCACTGAAGAATGTCCAGCCCAGCAAAATTGAAATGATAACCTGCACATAGGAGTAAGCTGTCGCTTTACTGGCGGATTCGGTTTCCATTGATTTTGTTAGTCCGACTTGTCCAATCTGGGTGAAAATTCCGATCATGATCAGCAGAACAGTTGTTTTCAAATCCGGCATTACAAACCCATCTCCTAACAGGAAGAGAGATACAGGCAGTGCAATCAATGGGAAATACATAATGATGACAGAACTGTCTTCGCTTCGACTCAAGCGTTTAACAATGACATAAGCTATCGCGCTACCAAATGCGCCAGCCAGTGCCGCCATGATACTGAAAACGGGCATATGGTTGGTGGTGCCGAAGAGGAATCCGGGTTTTACCATCACTATCAGGCCGGTGATAGATAGAGTAATACAGATGAGAGTAGATAGCTGGATACGTTCTTTTAAAAACAACAGTGCAAGTAAAGCTGTAAATACGGGGTGTAGATATTGAAGAATAGTGGCTTCGGCCAGCGGTAGCGTTGTAACCGCATAATATACGCAGATAAGTGCCAGAGTTCCCGCCACACCTCGGGCAACCAGTAAAGGTTTGTTATCCCCAAAAAGAGGAATGTTTTTACGGCGTATATCCGTAAAGCTGATAAACAGGGACACAACTGCCCTTGCCGCTACAATTTCCAGAACAGGGATGCCGTAAGTGCTGACAACCTTGACACAGCTGGTCATCAGGGCAAAACCAAGAGCGGAAAGAATCATATAACGAACCCCGATGGGGAACATGTTTTTGAGAGTCAAAAGAGGCCATATGTTGTCAAAAATATTGAGATGTTCTTGCGTTACCAGAAGAACCCAGCGGGAGAAAGTAAAGCAAAGCTTTTGAATTCACAATTGCAATGAGCCGAAAGAATGAGCTGAAAGAATGAAAGGTACTTTGGTTTGAATCTCTGTTGGTAAAACAAACACTACTGTCATTTTCGCGAACTGTTTCTGTATATACCTTGAACCAAGGAAACCGGTCGACCTATTTGATTGTCAGACACTATTCATCCCCACCAGTCATCCGCACCAAGAGGAAGGCGCCATGAATAGGGAAAATGTTGCCCAGGTTATTATTGAAACTGGTAATAAATGGGGGTATTTATGATGACCCCGGTTTCTCGTACGCCGTCACCTGAACCTTTGTCAAAGCCCCCTTCACACACTGATGCGCCCCCAGGTTTGCAGGAGAGTATGGAGCCATGCGCTTCCACTGATAATAATGAGAGTGAGAGTTGTCAGTCTTTTTCGGTGAGTCACCGTAAAGTCGAGTGTCATGAGCTGAACCCTGAACTTATAAGAGCTTCAGTCACGACCTTAAGTCACCCGGCTTTCACCAGCTTACTGCTCAAGGAACTCAAACCATTTTGTACTGTTCAGGCTTATCCCGGAGAGTCCGATAAACATTTCAAACTGCGTCGCAAGGCCATAGCCGTTTACAAGTCTACTGTGGCGTTGACTAACTTGAATACCTCTTTGGTGAGAATCATAGATAAGGAAAGCTATTTTCCCGAATTATCTACTCCTTTGAGATGTTCTCTTCTTATGACATTGGCGATGGTCAGATTAACGCTGCTAGATAATGGAGGAGTACTGGAAGTTGTCAACCTGCTTTATGCCGATTATCGAGATCAACTTGATGATTTTTTTGAAGTACTCTCGCTCTATAAAACATATACCTATCACCCCCAACTTCTTAATAATCAGGAGAATATAGAACGGTTTTGCAGTCTGGCTGCTTCTACACAGTTTATACCAGCTATCTGGTTGCTGTCTCGAACGGCGCTGGATCCTGAAAGGTGTCAGATATCGCCCGGTAAAATTATGGAGATGCTGGCTGCGCAGGACGTCACAATAGATGTTAATCTCTTTGTTCTTACAGCGTTTGGCTTGCAGTCAGATGATGTGAATATTGTTTTTGAGTTAAGTAAATCCGATAACCAGACAGAGTTTCACCAGGCATTATGGATTTTTACCTCTGTCTTCGCGAAGCGACGAAATTCTCATTGGCCAGGCCCGCGAGACGGTTTCTCGCCGGAGTTACAACAAGCCTTGTGCTCAATGCTCCAGAGTTCCGTAGAGTCTGAACAGGTTCCAGCTCTCACAGAGGCTTTTGCAAAAGTGGGGTTAGGTGTTTCACACGCCAGAACCCGAGAAAGGCGTAAGGCTATGCAGTTTATGACAGCAATGGCTCAAGAAGGTATTGGGGGTGGGGATGTCGAGAAGGCTTACAGAGATCGTAACCTGACAAGATATCAGAGAGATGTTGCTGGTTTGGTGCTTGCCTGGCATATGAAAAGGCAGTTTATTACCCGTAAAGCTGATCCTTTCTGGTCCGCAGAAATCATGGAAAACATTGCCAAAAGAGGAAGTTTTTCACTTTTATATCGGGATGCCGCTCAGATTTATGCAGGTTATGGTCGTTATAATGATTCAATTCGCTGCCTGCGGGGTTTGCTTAAAGCATCTATTCCGGAATCAATCAGGGAAACTGTACAGAACCAACTTGAATGTTATGAGCTGGCGCTGGAATCGTCTCAACCTGTAGGAGCCAGCTTTGAAGAGTCGTGGTTGCCCGACTCCTTGAAGGCACCTTCTACGGGAGCCTCGAAAAAAAAGCAACACAGTGGTCGATCAAGCAAGAAAAAGAAAGGGGCAGGAAAAAGTGAAGATGAAAGGCAGAAAAAGGGGAGAGAGACGACGAAGAAACACTCTGTTCAAACTGTTTCTCCATCGCCAGTCACTGTTCATGACTCCTCGACGGAGGAAGAGCCAGATACTGCTCTTCAGCTAGTTCCAGGGCAGCCAACAACGACAGGCGTCGCTAAACCCATAAGCACTACTACTGCAACTACTGCAACTACTGCAACTACTGCAACTACTGCAACTACTGCAACTACTGCAACTACTGCAACTACTGCAACGTTTGCACTGCACGCAACGTTTGCACCGCAAGGTGGATGGTTGTCCGATCAATCCCCCATTGTTGGATATTTTTTCGGTGAGCTAAACCCTTTTAGAGAAGCCTGCGATTTGAAAGGTGAAGCCCAATGTATTGGTAAGTGGATGAGCAAGGAGCGCGGCCAAAACATGTATGGCAGGTTATGTGAGGAAGCCTGCTGGTTTTATCTCAGGCAGCTGGAAACGCCTTTTGACAGTTTTGAATTGTTGCCGGAGGATCATGCCGAATCCAGGCAAGATCTGTTTCGTTTGGCAGGTCAATGGCTGAGCCAGGCTGAAGCCTGTTATCTCAAAGTAGTGCGTGGCTCAGGAAGTAATCCGAAGGAGCTTGAACATCTCATAATCCAGCGTTACGAGACATGCCCGGAGTTACGAGGTCAGGCTGAATACCGTAAACGTTTGCGATCTATCTGTTCATCCAGAGGGCATCTTTATTCATTGCTTGCCGCTTATGATACCAAGCGTAAAAACCAGAATAAGAATACCGAGCGATACCGTGCATTCTATAAGCTTAAGCTTCTTGCTGACCCCGATTACCTTCGTGGTAAGGCTCATGCCTAAAGGTTGTTTGATTTTTGATCCAGGCGTTATTATTCATTTTTATCGTGACATTGTTTTGCTTCCCAAAGCGCATAGATGTGATGATTTTTGATTGGAATGGATAAAAAATTATGTGGCGGTGGTTTGCTGTATTAGCCTTCTGTTTTGGGCTTTATCAATGGTGGAGTGATCGGGCTGTTGAGCATGGCCCGGGTGTGCTTGTGAAAGAAGAACCGGAGCAAAGTCGTTTATATAGCTCTGATCCCATTCTGCATGATGGTTACAAAATTCAACCTTTGGCTGAGTTCTCTTTGGAAGCAAGAGTGCTGGGGCGTGAGGATTATTCTATGGGGCGGGAAGCTGACCTTTCTCCTGTAGATCTCGCGCTTGGCTGGGGTGTGATGTCTGATTCATCTGTTCTGGAACATATTGATATCAACCAGCGCGGGCGATTTTACTATTGGCGAGTTCAGAAGTTCCCGGTTCCCCGCCGCCAGATAGAAACTCAAAGTGCCAATATGCATATGATTCCGGCTTCTGATTATGTGGAAGACAGGTTGGATGATGTGGTGGAGGGCGATATTATCCAGTTGCGTGGAAAACTGGTAAAAGTGGAGGCCGCAGATGGCTGGCGCTGGCAGAGCAGTTTGACCCGCAACGATACCGGTGGTGGCGCCTGTGAGTTGATCTGGGTGGAAGACTTCCAGATAAAGCAACTATAACAATAGCTTTCTATTTATGGGGGCAGGCTGGGTATGAGAGTTCTGGTGGTTTATGCACACCCTAATCCGGAAAGTTTCAATGGTGCTCTTTACCGCTCTGTCTGTGAAACCCTGCATGAGGCGGGGCATGAAGTGCAAACCTGCGACCTTTATGATGAAAACTTTGAACCCCGGCTGTCACGCTCTGAGCGTCAACGTTATCAGGGAAAAGATAATGTCGAAGGGCTGGAGGATCATATAGGTAAGCTGAAGTGGGCTGAGGCTCTGGTTTTTGTCTACCCCACATGGTGGATGGGCATGCCGGCGATTCTCAAAGGTTGGCTGGATCGGGTCTGGTTGCCGGGCGTTGTAGTAGACATTGGCCCTGATGGTTTAAAACCACTGTTGACCAATATAAAAAAGATTATGGTAGTCACTACTCAGGGATCGTCCCGCTGGCGGATGATGGTGATTGGTAATCCCCCCCGGAAGATGTTTTTTCTCAGCATGAAAGCGGTTTGCCGCTGCCGGGATATCCAGTGGCTGGCTATTTACAGTATGGATTCTGCCTCAGAAGAGGAGAGAGGTAAGTTTCTGGAAAAAGTACAGTCTCGATTGCGCCAGTTTTAGACCATGGTAAGAAGAAACAGGCCAGTGAGCGTAAACTCACCGGCCTGTTTACCTTGAGAGCTTATACGCTTAAGCGTAATTTGCTTCTGCAAACTCCCAATTTACCAGAGCCCAGAAGGCTTTCAGGTAATCAGGGCGAACATTGCGGTAGTCGATATAGTAAGCGTGTTCCCACAGATCGCAGGTCAGCAGTGGCTTCTGATCAGTAGTCAGAGGAGTTGCTGCATTGCTGGTGTTCACGATTTCTACAGAGCCGTCAGCGTTCTTAACCAACCAGGTCCAGCTGGAGCCAAAGTTGTTTACGGCCATTTCAGAGAATTTGGCAACGAAATCTTCGTAGGAGCCAAAAGCCTTGTTGATGGCATCAGCCAGAGCGCCGGAAGGCTGGGTGCCACCGTTAGGGCTCAGACAGTTCCAGTAGAAGGTGTGGTTCCAGATCTGGGCTGCATTGTTGAATACGCCACCAGAAGAAGATTTAACAATGTCTTCCAGAGACTGGCTGGCCATGTCGGTACCTTCAACCAGACCATTCAGCTTCACTACATAAGTGTTGTGATGCTTACCATAGTGGTAGTCCAGAGTTTCCTTGGAAATGTGAGGTTCCAGTGCATCGCGCTCGTAAGGCAGGGCGGGCAGTTCAAAAGCCATTTTGCTTGTCTCCATCTCGATCCTATCAGGCGTATGCCGAATACTGCCTCGGCATGGCAAAATTCGGTTTGCCGATGATAGCACTGTGGTTGCCGCAGTTTCCATGTAATGTTG
Source organism: Parendozoicomonas sp. Alg238-R29 (assembly GCF_947331445.1). GTDB lineage: Bacteria > Pseudomonadota > Gammaproteobacteria > Pseudomonadales > Endozoicomonadaceae > Sansalvadorimonas. The sequence goes on from NZ_CAMZOG010000045.1 coordinate 14,931, forward strand.
ATAGGGTTTTTATTTGGTTTGGATAGTTTTTCCCTATGTGAGCAGCTACCACCTATTGTTTTTTTATTTCTGGCAGGGAGTTCTTCTAGAGGTGCAGTTTGTGAAGTGTGGTTTCTAACAGGGGTCTCAGGCCTTGGGTGAGTCGTATCCCCCAACCTTGTGTGCAGGGTTGTTTGCAGTTGTTCCTGAGCTGAGATACGGCCTCACTCAAAGTGATTATAAGGTTGTTGGCAAACTGGGAGGGTCAGAGGTTGTGTTGCAAGAGGAAATGCAAAAAAACTGAAACCTGCAGATGTGGAAAAACTAAAAGAGACAGTAGAAGTGGTTTCCTCAGTGCTTCAAAATATCCAACCGCCAGAAGGCAATAGTCTGATTCTGAATGGTAAGTTAAGTAGTAAATTTGGTGGCTGATCAGGCCACCACCTGCCCTCGATAAATACGAACACTCTTAAACTGTGGTTTTGCTTCTTTTATTGCCTGCTCAGTGAGTGGTTTGTGGGTGGGTCTGGCCAGATCGTCCATGTGAATGTCTTTGCCTGAAAGCTGAAGAAGCTGGAGGGCTGTGTTTTTGGTTGTTGTATCAGCAGATCGGCGAGCAAGATCTTGTATGGTGGCAAGAGTGTCTTCACCACTGAAACGAATCACAATATCAAACTCAGCTTTCAGCCTGCGGCGAAGGACCGTCATCAAATCTAGCATTTCTTTGGTGTAAATTGGCATGTGCAAACCCTCTGTCGCAGTCTGGTAAGATGTATATACGTGACAGCAAGCACTGTACCAAGTTATACATATGCGATAGCGCAAGTGTTCGCGGGATATGGGGAGTCTATTTCTTCACGAGATAGCTCCAATCTGGCGCATAGAGTGCGGGTGTGCACAAAAATTGGGAGAGGGGAGTGTTTTGCCGGGCTTGCTATTGGGCGGAAACGCACTTTGCTCTAGAATGGCTGTAATGTCCATTCAATATGTAATGTAGATGAACTCTCGCTCCCAGGATGATCTTGACCACCTGCCCAGTATTTCCCTGTCACCGGATGACATGCCTGAGCGCACGCCTGACCGGGGCAAGAAAACACCTGGGAAAAAACCTTCAGGGAAATCGGAAACCAGCTCTTCTCGTTTTCCTTTTGCCACTGTTGTGCTTTCCATAGCCTTTCTGACACTTGCTGCTGGTGGCTACCTGCAGGTGCAGGCTCTGCAGAATGAGTTGCAGGAGGCTCGAAGTCAGCTGGCTGCTACAGCTTCGTTGTTGGGTGAAGTGTCCGGTGCTGTTTCTGAAACCGGTGAATCACTCAGTAAAAACGATACTAAGGTGAAGGATGAATTGAAGGCTGTGAATTTTGAAATTCGCAAGCTCTGGGATCTTTCTAACAAACGTAACCGCTCGAACATTGAAGCTCAAGGTCAACGTATTGATGCCCTGAACAGTAGTTTCACTAAAGCAAGAAAAGAGCTGGAAGGCTCTGTTGATCAGATAGGAAAAAACACCAGAGAGCTGGCCTCTGCAGAGAAAATACTCTCTGCTTTGCAGAAGGAAGTACGGGCGGTAAATGCTGATGTGGTGGCGGGTTCAACTATTACCCGGGAGCAAGTGGATGCTTTGCAGAAAACAGTAGACAATCTTTCTGTTTCTGTGAAAAAAGCGACATCCGAGAATCAGCGTTTTACGTCTGATATTAAAACCCAGGTAAAAGATTATGCCGAGAAAATGAAAGCCATTGATGCTCACCGGCAACAAGTTAACCGGCGTCTTCTTCAACTGGAGAACAGTATTCGCAATCTGGAATCCGGTTCCCGTGCAGGGTTAACTGTTGAGCCGACGAAAGGGTAACGAATTTTCTCTCTGGGCTGGGAACACAGGGGGCGGTAAATCCCCAAAGTTGCTCAAGTGCTCTAGCAACAGCCGGTTTTCAATAGTTTTTTCCAGCCGCAGTTCGCGGGATTGATGCTCCCACTGCAATAATGCCTGTTCTTGGGTGCGACAGCGTGGCCCGCAGGCATTGCAGGTTTTACAGATAACCCGATGGCTGAAAACCTGGTGGTGCACACTGCCCTGTGTGCCGCCACAAAATGGGCAGGGTTCCAGCTGAGTGACTGTGGTGGTGCTCATCCTTGAATCGCCTCCCTAATCGTATTGTCTGTGACAGTTTTCTTATATTGCGTGCTTTCACTCTTACCTACGGCACAGTGCTTGTCAGTACTTCTGAGTCACCATATTCTTAGCGCCTGTTGGAAACGTATTATTGCGTTTTCAGTTGTGAATGCGCGAAATATCCGTTTATTTGATATTGTGAAAAACAATATCTGGGTTTTTATTTTCTTCTGAGTACAACATATGGTGTCCTTTCAGGTTAGAAGGCAAAGTGTGCAGGGGCAAGAACGTACGTCGATGGGTGTGCGAGGCTGCTTTTCTTTCTATCCACTGTTCGGTGTTGTTGCTATGTTGCTGTTGCTGTCGGGTTGTTCTTTTTGGAACAATTACTGGCCGGATGATTTCGAGCCTCTTCCAGTTGCTGAGAAAGCACAACCAGAACTAAGAATGGTATGGCAGCTTGTTGATACAACTCCTGAAGAGGTTAGCCAGCTTCTAAAGGGTCGGGGAATGGTTACTCCGGTTTATGAAGTCATGCCGGATAATGAATTGCTACCGGATTATATTCGTACAGCAAAACTGTTTGATGACTTGAAAAAGGCAGGCCTGAATCTGGTCTCAGCAGAAAACACTCTGAAGTGGCACTATAAAATGGTAATGGCCGTTGAGGAGAGTTGCCCTGAAGGGGCAACCGACCCATTGCCTTCCTGCAGTGTGCGCAAATGGTATCAGTGGCTGCCAGGACTCGGGCATGATTTATATGACCGTGATATTCCAAGGCAGTTTTTGGAGGATACTCGGGTGGATTACCTGATTATTTCTGATCCTGCGATTTACTCCGCCGAAACAGTAAAAGATTTACGCTATGCACCGTCTTCGCTACCGCTGGTGCAGATGACTCGTAAAAGTCGTGAGAAATTGCTTGTACCTGTCCAGTCTGGAGTAGACTTGGCCGTGGTGCGAATTGCTCATGAAGGTCGGCATGTAGAAAGCTGGAATCAGGTTGTGGCCAGCTGTTCATTGCCTCTTGCCGAAGCAGGTATTACCGGACGAACCTTGCGCCAGGAACGTGAGCGACTGTTGGATATACTCCGTAACTGGTGCCTGACCGGTGTACAGTTAGTGGATAATACTGTGATGTTGTATTAACTATATTTCCTGGGGGTCGTTCCCAATTAAGCATACGACTCAGCGCCACCCGAAGGGCATTGTCGAGAGCCTCTATGGCTGCGTTGCAGCATTTTGAAAGGCAACAAGCATTCCGGCAATGCTGCGTCTACCCATAGAAACCCTCGGCAATGCTGAGTTTGATGCTTAATTGAGAACGCCCCCTAGTGTGTATTGCTGGTAATGTTTGGTAACGTCGCCTTACATCTTTTCCCTCGACAAGGTGTTGGGGATTCCTTAATGTGTAGCCAATTTTTACGTGAATGGTTGTGATTCTCGCCAATGAATCCGAACTATCTAGATTTTGAACAACCAATAGCTGAACTCGAAGCCAAAATCGAGGAGCTGAGACTGGTTGGCAGTGATAATGAACTGAACATTACCGGTGAAATTGCCACACTTGAAGACAAGTGTCGTAATCTTACCGCTAATATTTTCAATGACCTCTCGGCCTGGCAGGTTGCCAAGCTGGCTCGTCATCCCCGTCGTCCTTACACTCTGGATTATATTCGCGAAATCTTTACTGATTTCGATGAGATCCACGGCGATCGTCATTTCTCCGATGATCATGCCATTATGGGTGGTATGGCTGAACTGGATGGCCAGCCGGTGATGATTATTGGTCATCAGAAAGGCCGGGAAGTGCAGGAAAAGGTACGCCGTAATTTTGGTATGCCTCGCCCTGAAGGTTACCGGAAGGCCTGCCGGATGATGGAAATGGCCGAACGTTTCCGAATTCCCATTTTGACCTTTATTGATACTCCTGGCGCTTATCCTGGTATTGACGCTGAAAAGCGTGGGCAAAGTGAGGCTATTGCCTGGAATCTCGCGGTAATGTCCCGTCTGGAAACGCCGATTATTTCCACCGTGATTGGTGAGGGCGGTTCTGGTGGTGCGCTGGCCATTGGTGTATGTGATCGGCTGTTGATGCTGCAATATTCCACTTACTCTGTGATTTCTCCAGAGGGTTGTGCATCCATCCTTTGGAAAACAGCAGAAAAAGCCTCTGATGCGGCAGAAGCCATGGGCATTACTGCTGGCAGATTGCATGAGTTGGGTCTGGTAGACAGGGTTGTCGAGGAACCTCTGGGTGGTGCCCATCGTGATGCATCAGTGGCCGCTCAAAGTCTGAAAGATACTTTGCTGGAAGAGCTTGATCGTTTGAAAGGCCTGCGTGGCGCGGAACTGGTTCATGCCCGTTATCAGCGTTTGCGTGAGATTGGTGTAAGTTAACCTCTTATATTTCTAAGTTTCAGGCACCGGTCATAAGCTGGTAGTCTCAAAGCCAGAGCGGTATTAGTATTAGCGCTCTGGCTTTTTTATTGTCTTTTTTCGGGTCTTATATTGCCGGTATGAAACTCACTCCAGATGTTGTTATTCGAGCCATACATGCTCAGTCTGTTGCTGTGGGCTCTGTTGCTGTGGGCTCTGTTGCTGTGGGGTTCAGTGGTGGCGTTGACTCCACAGCTCTTCTGTATATCTGCAAGATCCTGCGGGACCGAGGCGATATCAAAACTCTGCGGGCAATTCACGTGCACCATGGGCTTAGCCCGTTGGCTGATGGTTGGGTAGATCATGCTCGGGCATTATGTCGTAATTGGGATATTCCCCTGTCGGTTCACCATGTTGGTTTCGACGACACAAGCAATGTGGAAGAGGCTGCCAGAGAGGCAAGGTATCAGGTCTTTGAAAGTGAGTTGCATGATGGTGGCGTTTTGTTGCAAGGGCATCATCTTGATGATCAGGTAGAAACCATTATGTACCGGGTTATGAGGGGGACGGGTGTTGCTGGCTTACAGGGAATTCCGGTATCCCGTCCGCTGGGTAAAGGGCAAATTGTTCGCCCGCTTCTCGGATGCGAGCGAAAAGACATAGAAGCTTATGCGGGAGAGAAGCATCTGGAATGGATTGAGGATGAGTCCAATACTGATATCCGCTTTGATAGAAACTTTCTGCGTAACAATGTTATCCCAGAATTGGTAGAGCGCTGGCCAGGTATGAAAATAGGTTTGGCGCGGCTTGCCGAGTTGAGTAGTGAAGCAGAAGAGATTCTCCAAGGCGTTGCTGATGAAGATTACGGGCGGTGTGTTGTTGGATGTGATGTTCCTGTTCTGGGAGAAGCTCAGTTGCTTGATATTCACACCTTGGAAGCTCTGCCTGTGTCCCGTCGTTCTTTATTGCTCCGAGAATGGCTGAGGCGGGAAAAGTTATCCGTTCCCTCCCGGGCAACACTACTGCAGGTTATGGAGGAGGTATCTGGTGCCCGTGTTGATGGTGAACCTGTTGTTGTCTGGGCTGGTGGCGAAGTGCGTCGTTATAAACATTTCCTTGTAGCCTGTCAGCCTGTAAAAAAAACTGTGGCTTTCAAGAGTATTCTTTATAAGGGAGAATCTTTAACTCTTCCGGATCAGAGTCGGGTGGAGTGTAAGGGGGTGACAGCATCGTCAGTCAAGCATGGGCAAGTGTGTGTAAGTGCTGGTGCCTTTGGCGTGTTTTCTGTGCGCAGTGAAATTGATGTGCAGCCCTTCTCATTACCCGGCAGAAAAGGAAGCAAGAGTTTAAAAAAATGGCTGAATGAGATAGGGGTGCCTTCATGGTTGCGTGACCGGTTGCCTATTTTTCATGATGGTGACCAGTTGATCGCTATTCCCGGGCTTTTGGTTGCAGATGGTTATCAGGTTGAAGCGGGTGATCCAGGTATCTCTATGAATTGGCTGTCTTAAGTTCTATATAAAAGCTGCATTTTTCAATAACGGCGAGGCTTCAGCTCTCTCTGACTCTTTCCAGTTCGATGGGTTCCTTTCAATAAGCATTCTATCAACAGACGGTAACAGTTTTTAACAGCTCCCTTGGGCGGTTGGGGATAAGTCTGTCTACACTTCGCTCGATTTTATCTTCTGGAGCAGAAGAATGGCTGTTCAGATTCGAGAGAAAAGTATGCATTCGGGGTTCTTGCCAGCTGCTCTGGCGTTAGCTGTCGCTATGAACGTTAGCGAAATGAGAGCTGAATCGGATTCTGAAACTCCGAAAGTTAATGATGTTGCCTCCCGCCATGTGATTTCAGACCAAGAAGATCCACGTAAAGGTAAGAAGCAGGAATTCACGGAGTCACTTTTACAGGATGTGCGGCTCTTTAATGGCGCTACTGGTATGGCGTTGGAGTTTTCAGTAAATCCCTGGGCAATGGGTGATAATGACACATCAGCCGCCATGGATGTGCATCAGGAGGTGCGCTATCGGTATGACGACATACCTGTAGAAGAATCCCTTTCTTTTTATTCCCATGGAGGTCAGAAGAGCAGAGTAGATACCGTTCAGGTGGCTCGTATGAAAGCTTCCTATACCGATCAGGGGATCCTCGATGATGTTGATGTGCCTGATACCATTGATGAAGATCAGACGGAAGCGCTGGAAAAAGCGCTGAGAAAGGCTGTCAGGACTTTAGCAAAATTAGATCCGACTGTTCTGCACTCGGTGGATGAGGATTCTACAGCTCTGATTGTGGCTGGTGGATCACAGATTGCTATGACCATATACAGCTCTATGGAGCCAATTCATCCTCTTCTTAAGGTGACTGTGCCTAATAAAGGCCGGAGTAATATCGAAATCCTCGATGAGGAGTTTGATAATTTGGTTCAGTTCTTTACTTTTGGCGAGAAGCTTAAGTTCTCTAAAAAACTCAATGTTGTGGGGGTTATGGCAACCCACAAAGGCAGTGCCCTTACGGCTGTTTATCAGTATTTGAAAGACGCTGCCAATAACATGGATTATAGAAAACTTCGCTCTGGTGTATTGAAATTTGGCCTGCTGGGCGAGGGAGGTTGGGGGGAGGTTAGTGAATACAATAGACGGGTTGTGACCAGTCTTAGTCGGCCGGCTGCTCCGGTACATTTGGGGACGATGAAGTATTCGAACGTTGTTCGTGCTCATATTCAAGGCTACCAGGGCTATAAAGGCGTGCTTCCGGATCTGGTGCTAACAGCGGCGAGTGATGATCTCGGGGTAATTATGACTAGGATTTCAAATCTTTTGCGTGGTGTGTCAAGAGGCAATGCCTCTAATATGGCGCTTCGGGCGAGTGATGTCTCACAAGTCAGGTTTGTTGTTTCAAAGAATATGGCGGATAAAATTCGTGCTCAGAAAGATTGGTCAGCATATGGCGATGTGGTGGGCCGGATCGAGGCTGCGCTAGGGGATGACAAGGGTATGGAACACCTTGTTGAAAATCAGATTGTTGCAGATGACAATCTGGACAGGAATGTGGAAGTGAATGCGCCAGTTAGCAAAAGACAGGCGATAAGAGCGCACGTGCGTGGAACAGTCCGGGCCTTTGGGGTTAGTGCAGTTGTTGGTGGCGGGCTCAGTACCGGGATTCGCATCTATGACCGTTATCGCCAAGATGGAAAGTTGCCCCATAACTATACAGAAACGGAGATGGTAAAACTGGCCGGGCATGCGGCTCGGGATGGTGTTTATCACGGTGTTGGGGGTGCTGTCGCGTTTAATGTTGAGAGAGCAACAGGCCTGCCTTCTCCAGTTGTGGGTGCAGGGATAGGCGTTGCGCACACCTTGTATGATAGCTATCAGGCCGGAAAGCTGACCTGGGAGAATGCGGCTCCAGAATCTGTCCGCGTTGGTGTAGAGTCGCTGGCGGCTGGTACAGCTGGCTGGATTGGTAGCGGTGCTACAACATTCATTGCCGGAACTTCCACTCCCGTTCATTTGACCGGAGCCCTCGCGGGTAGTTTGATGGGGCGCTATGCCTACCAGTATGTTCTCGATCGTTACGGCCACGCTCTACCCAGAGTTCTCTCTGAAAAACCTGACACGATATTGAAGTTACATTGATTCTTGATATGGCATTCGTTTGGAAGGTGACCACCGAATGCCATCATTTTTGATGAAAAATGCCTCTTTTTATTGAGGCATTGAGCGCTGTTTGGTATCCTACAACCCCATCTTGATTGACTTCTTCCTCTACCCCTAAAGGCGATTAACGCCTACCAGAAAACGGGTTTTCAATGACGCGCTATATATTCGTCACGGGCGGTGTTGTTTCCTCTCTTGGAAAAGGCATTGCGGCCGCTTCCCTTGCTGCCATTCTTGAGGCTCGCGGCCTGAAGGTTACCATGCTCAAGCTGGACCCTTACATCAATGTGGATCCGGGCACTATGAGTCCGTTCCAGCATGGTGAAGTTTTTGTTACTGAGGATGGGGCCGAGACTGACTTGGATCTCGGTCACTATGAACGTTTTGTCGGCACGACTATGACGCAGGGGAATAACTTTACCTCTGGTCGAGTGTATGAGCATGTGCTGAAAAAAGAGCGTCGTGGTGACTACCTGGGCGGAACAGTTCAGGTTATTCCTCATATTACTGATGAAATCAAATCCCGCATTATTGCCGGTGCCGGTGATGCCGATGTAGCACTGGTGGAAATTGGCGGTACTGTGGGTGATATTGAATCTCAGCCATTCCTGGAAGCGGTGCGTCAGTTGAAAGTAGAGCTTGGCCCACGCCGTGCTCAGCTGATGCACCTGACGCTAGTGCCATGGATTAAGACGGCCGGTGAACTGAAAACCAAACCAACCCAGCACTCTGTAAAAGAGCTGCGTTCTATTGGTATTCAGCCTGATGTACTGATCTGTCGCTCTGAGAAGCATATCGATATCTCTTCCCGCCGCAAGATTGCTCTGTTTACGAACGTAGCCGAACGTGCGGTTATCTCTCTGGAAGATGCTGACTCTATTTACAAGATTCCGGGTATGCTGAAAGAGCAGGGGCTGGATGAAACCCTGGTGGAAAATCTGGGGCTGGAATGCAAACCTGCGGACTTGTCTGAATGGGAGGATGTGGTTGAGCGTGAGTTCAACCCCAAGCAGGAAGTCACTGTCGCGATGGTCGGCAAGTACATGGAACTGCTGGATGCTTATAAATCCCTTGTTGAGGCCATGAAGCATGCTGGTCTGAGCACTCACACCAAAGTCAATCTGCGTTATATCGATTCTGAAGAGATTGAGCGTAATGGCACAGGTGTGTTGAAAGATGTTGACGCTATTCTGGTACCGGGTGGCTTTGGTAACCGTGGTGTGGAGGGCAAGATTGCCACTGTTCGCTACGCCCGTGAAAACAAGGTTCCTTACTTGGGGATCTGCCTGGGTATGCAGGTTGCGGTTATTGAATATGCCCGTCATGTGACTGGTATTGAAGGCGCTAACAGTACCGAGTTTGATGCTGATGCCGAGCATCCCGTTATTGGTTTGATTAACGAGTGGATGGATGAAACCGGTCAGGTTGAGCAGCGCACTGAGAAATCTGATCTCGGTGGTACCATGCGTCTGGGTGCTCAGCTTTGTCATCTTGAGCCAGGCACCAATGCCCGTGCAGCGTATGGTGAAGAAACCATTAAAGAGCGCCACCGTCACCGCTATGAGGTGAATAATAATTACGTTGAACAGCTGGAAAAATCTGGCTTAATCATTTCTGGCCGTTCTGTGGACAAGTCTCTGGTGGAAATGGTGGAAGTCGCCGATCATCCATGGTTTGTTGCCTGCCAATTCCATCCGGAATTTACTTCCACTCCACGTTACGGACACAGTTTATTCTCAGCGTTTGTAGAAGCAGCTGTTAAGGAAAGAGGGTAAGCTGATGCAACATAAAACCATTGCGCTGCCTAACGGTGTCGAAGTTGCCAACAACAAGCCTTTTGTGTTGTTTGGTGGTATGAATGTTCTTGAGTCTAAGGAATTGGCTCTGGAAATTGCCGGGCATTATGTGGAGGTGACCAACAAACTTGGTATCCCTTACGTTTTTAAGGCGTCTTTTGATAAGGCTAATCGTTCTTCTGTGGCTTCCTATCGTGGCCCCGGTATGGACAAAGGTCTGGAGATTCTTAAGGCGATTAAGGATGCCTACGGTTGTCCGGTGATCACCGATGTACACGAAACTTTCCAGTGTAAGCCTGTAGCGGAAGTGGCTGATGTGATTCAGTTGCCGGCCTTTCTGGCTCGCCAGACTGATCTGGTTGTTGCTATGGCGGAAACCGGCGCCGTTGTTAACGTTAAAAAACCTCAGTTTATGAGCCCGCCACAGGTTGGCAATATCGTTGATAAGTTTAAAGAGGCGGGCAATGAAAAGATCATGCTCTGTGAGCGTGGTGCCTGCCATGGTTACGACAACCTTGTTGTTGATATGTTGGGTTTCCGCACGATGGCTGAAGTCAGCGGTGGTGCTCCCCTGATCTTTGATGCGACCCATGCGCTTCAGTGCCGTGACCCTAACGGTGCGGCTTCTGGTGGTCGTCGTCATCAGGTAACCGAACTGTCCCGTGCTGGTCTGGCTTTGGGGATTGCTGGTTTGTTTATCGAGGCTCACCCTGATCCTGATAAAGCCCGTTGTGATGGCCCGAGTGCATTGCGTCTGAGCCAGCTGGATCCGTTCCTGAAACAGATGAAAGCTCTGGATGATTTGGTTAAAGGCTTTGAAGAGCTGGATACTAAATAAACTTCTGGCTTTTTAAAGCTATGAATAAAGGGGAAGGTTTTGCGACCTTCCCCTTTCTGTTGCTGAACTTTCTATTGCCCAATAATGAAATTTGGTAGCGGAGAAAAGTGTTGTTATGTACTGTAACTAAGTTCTGTTTTGCGTGGCTGATTGAGGTTTATGCGTCCGGTAACAATTGTTCTGTCAGTTCTTCTTGTTGTGCTTCAGTTTAAGCTTTGGGTGGGTGAGGGTAGTCTTGCTCAGCTGATGCGTGTGCATGAGCAGGTGGAAGAACAGCAGCAGAAAAACAGCCTGATGCAAGCCCGTAATGATGCGTTGGCCGCTGAAGTGGTTGCTCTTCAGCAGAAGGGAGCAAAACAGGCCGGTCTGGATGCTCTGGAAAACCTGGCTCGCAGTGAATTAGGTATGGTGCGTGAGAACGAAACCTTTTTCTTTATGCCGGACTGATGTGATATGCCCTCTTCTCAAGAATTTCCTTCAACCTTATCTTTGGATTGGCCAATCGCCTTTGGTGGCCGTGCTGGGTCTGCTCTGTTTAAAAGTGTGCCTGAAGATTTTCAGGTGCGTGAGCAGCTACCTTTTGAGCCTGTGGGGCATGGTGAGCATCTTTTTCTTCGAATAGAAAAGATTAACCAGAACACGTCATGGCTGGCGCGCCAGCTTGCCAGGCTGGCTGATATTCCGTCTGTGGATGTGAGTTACGCCGGCTTGAAAGACCGCCATGGGGTCACTGAGCAATGGTTTAGTCTGCGCATTCCTGGCTTGCCACCTGAAAATGAATTCGAAGAATGGCAGCAAAAGCTCTCTACTATAGAAGGTGCGAAATTACTAAAAGCCGTTCGCCATGATCGTAAGCTGCGTACGGGTGCATTGGATGGCAATCACTTTGTTATCCGGTTACGGGATTTTAAAGGTGACCGCAGTCGTCTGGAAAGTCTGCTGCACGCTGTACAAAAGAGTGGAGTCCCTAACTATTTTGGTGAGCAGCGTTTTGGGCGGGGTGGTCATAACCTGATACTGGCTGAAAAACTGTTTTCCGGGGAGATTAAGCTGGCCCGGGAAAAGCGTGGTTTTGCCCTTTCTGCGGCCCGATCAAAGATATTTAATGACGTGCTGGGTGAGCGGGTGGCGTCTGGAACCTGGCTGGAGATGGATGACGGTGATGTGCTGACATTCCCTGATTCGGCTTCTCTTATATTTCCTGATCGACGTGACGATTCTGTGGCTGAACGTTTTGCTACGGGTGTTTTGCTGGCGACCGGCCCACTTTGGGGTGAAGGACGTTCAGGTTGTGCGGGGCATATTGAAGAGTTGGAGAGCGCCGCGGCCAGTCAGAACACAGAGTTTGCAGTTGGACTTGAGAGGCGAGGGCTGAAACAGGAGCGTAGGTCGCTGGTATCTCAGGTTAAAAATTTATCATGGACATTGGATGGTGATGACCTTGAGTTGCGTTTTTTCCTGTATAAAGGGAGTTATGCGACATCCGTCATTCATGAATTATTGGATTGTCGTACACCTTCTGTCGTAGAAAGTCCGACTCTTTGATGAATAGTCGTGGCAGGTTAGTTAGGATAAGGAAGATGTTTTCATAAAGCGACTGGCTTTGGGATGAAGGAGTTGGATTTAGGTATGGGTGGAGTAAACCTGGCCGGTATAGGGATGACATCCCAGAGAACCCGTGATCGCCTGATTGAGCGTTTGTATGATCAGGGGATCACCAGTCATCGGGTGATTGACAGTATTCGCTCTGTCCCGCGCCATATTTTTATCGATGAAGCTCTTGCCCATCGAGCCTATGAAGATACGGCTTTGCCTATCGGTCATAACCAGACTATTTCCCAGCCCTTTATTGTTGCTCGGATGACCGAGGCTCTACTGGCTGCGGGGCCCCTTAAAAAGGTTTTGGAAATTGGTACGGGCTCCGGATACCAAACCGCCGTTCTTGCCAATCTGGTTGATGACGTGCGAACTGTTGAGCGTATCCAACCCTTACAGGCTAGAGCCCGTCAGAAACTTCGAATGATCAAGGCTCATAATGTTCTGTTTCGCCATTCCGATGGAGGAATGGGATGGCCGGAAGAGGGACCTTATAACGGTATTCTGGTGACTGCAGCACCGGAAAATATTCCTGATGAGTTACTTCAACAGTTGGCCGTAGGTGGACGTCTGGTTATCCCGGTAGGTGGCCAGGAGCAAGGCCTTTATCGCATTACCCGTACAGAGTCTGGGTTTGAGAAGGAATATCTTGAAGCCGTTCGTTTTGTTCCCCTCTTGAGTGGTGTCATCCGCTAATTCCTTTTGTGGCAGTGTATGAATTTGAAATCAACTTTTTTTCTTTTCGGTAAAGGTCTGGCCATGGGGGCGGCTGATGTTGTCCCTGGGGTTTCCGGGGGAACTATTGCTTTTATTACCGGCATTTATGATCAGCTGTTAAATAGTCTCAAAAAATGTAGTCCTGGCGCGTTAAAAGTTCTTTTCAGTGAAGGGATTGCTGCATGCTGGAGGCATATTAATGGCACCTTTCTGGTGACCTTGTTTACGGGAATTCTGACCAGTGTTTTTACTCTTGCGCGACTCATTACCTGGTTGCTGGAGCATTATCCCATTCAGGTTTGGTCATTCTTCTTTGGTCTGGTTTTAATTTCCGCCTGGCATGTGGGGCGACAGATTCGCTGGAATGGTGTTTCCTTGGTCACTCTTGTTATCGGAGCTGGGGGGGCATGGGTGATTGCTGGAGGAATACCTGCTGCAGGGCAAGATGCCAACCTTGTTGAGTTCTTTTTAATCGGTGCCCTGGCTATCTGTGCCATGATTCTTCCAGGTATCTCGGGGAGTTTTATTCTTTTGCTGCTGGGCTATTACGCACCAGTAATGATGGCAGTGAAGGGTTTGGATATTCCGGTTCTGGCAGTACTGGCTCTTGGTTGTGTGGCTGGGCTGTTGACCTTCTCTCATTTTTTGTCATGGCTGTTGCTGAAGGCGCGGGTGGCTACATTTGGTTTTCTTGTTGGCCTTATGCTTGGTTCTTTGAATAAGCTTTGGCCCTGGAAAGAGGTGATCAGTACCCGGGTTAACAGTCATGGGGAGGTGGTTCCTCTTCTGCAACAGAATGTTCTACCTGCCGCTTATGAGCAGCTTAATGCCGCACCCTCGATGCTGACGGCGGCAATTGCTTGCATGGTGGTTGCCATTGTTCTTGTGGTTGGGGTGGACAGGATAGCAGCCCGCAATAAGTAAGTGTCGGTTTGTTTTTGTAGTGTGAATGTGAACTTTAGCTGGGGATAAGTGAGGGATTTTATCCTTGCATGTCTAAAACTGGCGCCGATACAAGAGCAAAACGTGTGGATTAGTGGTGAGTATTCCACTTTTTTTAGACTTTTTTGCTCGTATTTGTTTGTTTTTTATATTCAATAGAAATTAAAAAGTAAGAATCACAGAGGGGCTGTGATTCGACAGGATGTGAAGATGATCACAAGGTTAGTGTTTTTTCATTTGAGTGTTTGCTCAAAAATGATGAGCATTGGCCTGTGCCTGTTATTGCTGACTTCCTGTGTATCTCCACCATCGAATATTCCCATTTCTTCCCGCACCAGGCCAGCCACAGTGACCTGGGGAACACATACCGTCCAGAGAGGCGAAACACTGTATACCATTGCCTGGCGTTATGGTCAGGAATTCAAAAGGTTAGCCGCCATTAATGGTATACGCGCTCCCTATACAATTTACCCCGGTCAGAAGCTCCGATTGGGAGGCCAGGCCAGAACACAAACTGTTGCCCGGAAACCTTCACCAAAGAAAACAGTCGCTGCCTCTTCACAAGCGCGCTCGACAGGAGTAGAGTCCGCGTCGAACAAAAAACGATCAATATCTACCAAAGGTGCACAATCGGTTTCTGGGGGTAAAGTTCGCTGGCAATGGCCGGCATCTGGAAAAGTGATTGCCAGATTTTCTACATCCGGGCAGCTCTACAAGGGTGTTGCTATTGCTGGTCGGATCGGAGAACCTGTTAACGCAACGGCGGGTGGAAAGGTTGTTTATTCCGGGGCCGGGCTAACAGGGTATGGAAATCTGGTAATTATTAGGCACAACAGTAGCTATCTCAGTGCTTACGCTCACAATAAAACTCTTCTAGTGAGCGAAGGTGACACCGTTAAAGCGGGTCAGAAGATAGCCGAATTAGGTTCTACAGGGACTAACGAGCCAAAGCTGCACTTTGAAATACGGCGCGATGGTAAGCCTGTTGATCCTCTTCTTTTCTTGCCGAATCGATGAGGTAATCAGTAAGAAGTAGCGGTTGGGCATATAAAAGACGGACCTGTAACAAGGTCGTCGATACAGCCAGGGGCTGTTCGGCTGTGAGTGGGACCAATTAAATAGGGCTGGCACTTATGGCACTAAAAAAGGAAGAGACTGAATTAACCGCGGTGAGCCAAGGTTCTGATACTGAAACGGAGTTCGATTCAGGCCAGGCAAAAGAAGTCAGCGGGAATGATTCGGAGTCGTCTCAGCAAAATACAGTGCAGAAAAGCGCGACTTCCACTGCACCACGTGTGCGGGAAGAAGATGCTTTCTACAAATCTCTTGATGCAACCCAGATGTATCTCAATGAGATTGGCTTTTCCCCGTTGTTAACACCGGAAGAGGAGGTGCACTTTGCACGCCTTGCCCGTAAAGGGGTTGAAGCTGGTCGCCGACGTATGATTGAGAGTAATCTGCGGCTGGTAGTGAAGATCTCCCGACGGTATGTAAACCGCGGGCTTTCTCTACTTGATCTGATTGAGGAGGGTAACCTCGGTTTAATCAGAGCGGTAGAAAAGTTCGATCCGGAAAGAGGCTTCCGTTTCTCAACCTACGCAACCTGGTGGATCAGACAAACTATTGAACGGGCGATTATGAATCAGACCCGGACAATTCGTCTGCCCATTCATGTGGTTAAGGAGCTGAATGTTTATTTGCGGGCAGCCAGGGAGCTGACTCAAAAACTGGACCATGATCCTACCCCGGAAGAAATTGCAGAGCTGCTCGACAAGCCTGTTGATGACGTCAAGCGTATGCTTGGTCTGAATGAGCGAGTGACATCTGTTGATACGCCTTTGGGGCATGATTCTGATAAATCGATTCTTGATACTATCTCTGATATTCGTGAGAGTGATCCCGCAGTTCTTCTGCAGGATAGCGATCTGAATACCAGTATTGATAAATGGCTGTGTGAATTATCTGAGAAGCAACGGGAAGTGGTTGCCAGACGATTCGGTTTAAGAGGCTATGAAACCAGTACTTTAGAAGAGGTAGGCAGAGAGATTGGTTTAACCCGGGAACGTGTCAGACAGATTCAGGTTGAAGCGCTCAAGCGTTTGCGCCTGATTCTTGAAAAGCAGGGGTTAACCAGCGATTCGCTGTTCAGTGGTAATTGAGCGTGGTTAACGGATTCAGTTGAACTCCCTGAAAATAAAAAGCCATGGTTACTTGGTAGCCATGGCTTTTTTATAATTGGTGTTTGAAGGAAGGAATTAACGCTCGAGATGCTCCAGCTTTCCTTCCTTACCATCCCACTCTTCAGCATCAGGTAATGAATCTTTTTTCTCAGTAATGTTTGGCCACACTTCTGCCAGCTCGGCATTGAGTTCAATAAACTCCTGCTGATCTTCCGGAACTTCATCTTCTGAAAAAATAGCGTTGGCTGGGCACTCAGGTTCGCAAAGCGCGCAGTCTATACACTCATCGGGGTGAATGACCAGAAAGTTTGGACCCTCGTAAAAACAATCAACAGGGCACACTTCTACACAGTCTGTGTATTTGCACTTGATGCAGTTATCACCCACTACGAAAGCCATGGCAGATACTCCATTTTCAGTTCATCAGGACTCAGGCATTGTCATTTTAGTGCCATTGCGGAGCACTCGTAGCGGATTTGGTATCACTTCCGTATACGTATTGTGCCCACTGGCTTTTTGCGACGCTATATTATCAGCTCACATCTTTGGGTCATAGCCTGTAGAACTTGGCTTATTAGGCTTAGCGGTCATAAGCTTATGACCGCTAAGCCTGTTTGGTGCGAAATTCTATTTAAAAGAGGGTGCATAGATTGCTGGTTCTGCTTGCCCCCAGTGATAT
Source organism: Parendozoicomonas sp. Alg238-R29 (assembly GCF_947331445.1). Lineage (GTDB taxonomy): Bacteria > Pseudomonadota > Gammaproteobacteria > Pseudomonadales > Endozoicomonadaceae > Sansalvadorimonas. Next base: position 31,807 of record NZ_CAMZOG010000045.1, read on the forward strand.
TCGCGCTTGGAGTTAGAGGGTGTTACTTGGTGCTGAACAGAATGGTCTTTATATGGCAGGGGAATGTGATTTTTGGAGAACCGCCTCGTTATCACAAGTTGTAATTGCAACAACGAGGTGATCTGTACAATTTCACGTCTGTATTTTATTACTTTGTAGTCATAACTGCGCGGTTAGCTTTTATCGTTTTTAAACCGATTCCGCGAACTTCACTCAGCTCTTCAACGGTTTTGAACTCGCCATGCTCTTTGCGGTGATCAACGATTCTCTGGGCCGTTTTTTCACCAACATATTTCAACTCCTTATCGAGAGTTTCGGCGCTGGCGGTATTGATATTAACCTTGGCTGGTGGAGCTTCATTAGCCCAGGTGGGTGAGGATAGTAAAGCGAATGAAAACAGAGCCGCAGAAGTAATCTTCTTGAGTGACATCGGTAACCTCCATGTAGTGCCTGAATGAATCAGGGGTATTGTTACCTTTCAAGTTCTAGTTAAGGATGCGGCTGTATGCAAGGAAGTCCATTTCGGGAGTAAATGTGTGACGTATATCTGACGCTTTGGGGTAATTCCCTATACCTTAAGTTTCTGGTTGGACTTGCGTTTTTTCTAACTGAAAGGTAACTTACGCGACGTCTTCTGTAGACGGTTAGCTCAGCTGGTTAGAGCGCCACGTTGACATCGTGGAGGTCGCTGGTTCAACTCCAGTACCGTCTACCAATTCTTTTGAATTGGAAAAAGAAGCGCATTTTAGGCGATTAGCTCAGTTGGTTAGAGCGCTTGGTCGACATCCAAGAGGTCACCAGTTCGAATCTGGTATTGCCTACCAATTTTAAAAGCCTGTTTTCATAGAAAGCAGGCTTTTTTCGTTTAAAGTCTGATAATAATTAGAGTTTAAATAGATTTTAGCTATATGGTGCGGCCTTTATCTCTATTCTGCCTACACTAAGCGGGTATGGCGGATACAGGGAGTTGATATGGCCAGCCAAGAAAAACAGCGTATCCTGGACGGAATTGAAGCGCTATATCCAGCGGATGCTGGCCATGGGCGTGCTGCTTTTATTGGTCAGATTCTTCTCCATCACGCTCTTGAAAATACCTACTATAACTGGAGGGATCTTCCTCAGAGTGTTCTTGAGCGCTACCTTGCAATTTGTGAGGATTATGAGCGTAAGACAGAAGAGAATATGAATGGGTCAGGCAAGTCTCTCGATTCTCTACCTGGTTACCTAAAGCACTGATCCTGCTACAGGTTATAAAGATTCCCGTTTTTTGAGTTGATAACTCATCCATTTGTATAAACTGTCATTCAATATCTTTTCCGCCTCCCCGGATTTTGTAAGTTTCTGCAGGTCAGTGTTTAGTTGCTGAATTGATATGCTGCAATCAATATTTTTTGAAAATGCGACAAATACCGGAACCTTTTGGGTTATGAGGGGGAGCTTTTCGAGTGTACCTTCAAGATTAAGCAACGATACGAGAAGGTCGTCCTGAATGTTGGGATAAATTGTGTAATCTACCCGTCCTATCTTCAGCATTTTCAGCGCTAGATTTGGTGTGAAGGTTCGAATTAACTTTTTGGGTTTCTGCTGATTGTGAAATATTTCTTCAACGGATAATTGGTCGGGCATGGCTCCCTTAAGTTCAAGCAGGTCATTCCAGTTGTGAGGTTTTTTGCCATGTGAGCGTTTCGTTAAAACAGTCAGGCTGTGGATGTAGAGTGGAGTACTACTGAAGGTAGCAATTGCGGATGTTTCTGGTGTTTTTGGAATACCGGTGATCAATTGAATCCGCCCATCGGTCAGAGCCTTTAGAACACGACGATAGCCTCCCACATGATCTGTTTTAAGTTCTATTCCCTGTTTGTTGAGTGCCTGCTCGAGTAAATCTCTTGCGGCTCCTCGCGTCTCGCGGTAATCACTCCAGACAACTGGCGGAAAGTCTGGGGGGCCAGCCATTGTGAGTGACGAGCAGGTTTCTGCAATAACTTTGGTTGAAGTAAGCTGAACCAAAATGACTGCGAGCGTTTGTATCAATATACAGAGTGTTTTTCTGATCATGCAGCTCTTGTGTGTTGTTTTGATACTACATCAGGAATATTTTGCACAGTCGTTCCAGTTAATGCAAAAGGTATGTGTGCTGCGTGCTCTTTGATAGTTATTTGTAATGTGAAATTTATGCCTCCCTCAAAAAGTATTAATACGAAATTGCTTGTTCGTGAATTGTCGGACGGGATCAAGTTTGAGTCTTCAGTTGATGATGTTTCTGTTCGCTTGAGCCTAAGGGGAGAGTGGAATGCTTTTCGTAAGAATGGCAGGTTTTATAGGCGCTGTATGGATGGAAGAGTCATCTCCTCACAGGGTGCTCTCGATTTTACCCAGAATGAGGTCCAACTCTTTCATGGCGAAATAGCTAACGTGTGTCGCCAAATGCTCAGTAAGAATTGTGGCAGCTTAAGTTCTCATACCGCGCAAATTTTGGAGCGCTGTACAAAATTGCCTGATCACTTTTATCACCAGTTACAGGATGTGTATTTTCGGGCTTACCCTGAAGGTGTGCCCGTTCTTCCCCCCGATCGTTACCGTGATCTGGTTATACCAATCACAATGGGTTGTCCTAATGGGCAGTGCTCTTTCTGTGCTTTTTATCGTGATAAGCCTTTCTCTTTAATTGAGCAGAATCGGTGGAATGAGGTTGTTAGCTCGTTGGAGCAACTCTTTCCGGGTGGTGTGGCCGGTCGTGACGGTATTTTCCTTGGTTCCGCAAATGCTCTGGCTCTTTCTTTTGTGCAGCTGGAATCTGTAATTGATCGGATAGTTCACTTATTTGGACTTCCTGCTCGTGGCGTGTCGTGCTTTGGTGATGCTGATCGGATGGGGGTTCGCAAGGTTGAGCAATGGCAAGTGCTCAGGGATAAAGGGTTGGTTCAAGTTGTTCTTGGCTTGGAAACGGGAGCCGATGTTTTGCGAGAAAGGATTGGTAAAAGTAGAAGGTTGGAGAAAACCCGTGGGCTTGCTTTTCAGCTAAAACAGGCTGGGGTTGCAGTTGGGCTAACTGTTCTTACAGGTTTTATTGGAGAAGAGTTTTTTGCTGCTCATAAAGAAGCGACATGTCAGTTTATACAGTCGCTGGAATTAACCGCAGAAGATAGGGTATATATATCGCCTTGGTTTACAGATGGGGCGAAAGAGCCTGAAAGTCGTGCCTATGACGAAGCACATGAAATAAAACGTGTGCTTTCTGGTCAAACGGCTGCTCGTGTTACTGCTTATTCATCCCATAACTTTTATTATTTTTCCTGAGTAATGTAGTCATGTTTTCCATAGAAATTAATCAGGATCAGCCTGTATCTGACTTTTATCATGAGCTGAACCAATTGGCGGAAGGGCTTCTTTCTGCGGAGGCTGACCCTATTGCCGGGATGGCTAACCTCTCAAGCTTTTTGTTTCAGGTTCTTCCGGACATTAACTGGGCCGGGTTTTATCTGGTGAAGGGTGGGGAGCAACTTGTTCTGGGGCCGTTCCATGGGCAGCCCGCTTGTACTCGCATCCCCCTCGGTCGCGGAGTGTGTGGTACGGCGGCCAGTGAAAACAAAATTCAACGTATTGCTGATGTTGATGCATTTTCCGGTCATATTGCCTGTGATGCTGCCAGCCAGAGTGAAATCGTTCTTCCCTTGGTTTGTGGTGAACAAGTGGTTGCTGTGCTTGATATCGATAGCCCAATTAAAAACCGTTTTACAGAAGGTGATGAAGCGGGTTTATGCCGATTGGTTGAGTTAATTCAGGACAATCTGCACTTGTCTAAATTGTACTGAATTGTATTGCCGGGTTGACCCTGGAGTCTGAGCTACCTAGGATTTCCTGAGGTTAATAAAAACAGTGAATAATAAATTATGAATCCAAAGGTGCTTCTGGCTCTAGGGCTTGGTCTGGTCGTTGGTGGATTGTCTACATTTATTTATCTCGACAAGAATGTAAAAAGTGATACTGCTGCTCAGGCTGTTTTGGCGATGCAGGGTAAGGAGTATTCTGTTGAGCAGCTGCCACCGGCTGCAGCCCGAGCTTTATTTGAAGTTCGGCGTGAAGCCTGGGGTCGCCAGAATCAGATAATTTCTGGTGCAGCTGGCGAGATGTATGTGCAAGAGAAGGTGAAAGAGAGTGGCCGTGACCGTCAGGATGTGCTGATGGAAGTCATGGGGCTGAGTTCACCTTCTGAAGAGCAACTGAAAGCCTTTTATGAAGAGAATAAAAATCGAATTCCTGCTCCTTACGAGCAAGTAAAAGAGCAGATTCATAATTTCCTTATCGGACAGGACTTGCAGCAAAAGCGTGAACAGTTAACTGATCGCCTGCGTGATGAGCTGGGTATGAAGGTTCTGTTGCCAGAACCAGAAGCGCCGTTGACTGTTATTGATACGCAAGGCTTCCCATCGAAAGGTAATACATCAGCACAATATACAGTTGTGAAATTTGCTGATTATCAGTGCCCTCATTGTGCTAACGCTGCGGAAGCAATGGATGAGTTGATGGAAGATATTGGTGACAAGGTTCGACTGGTTTATATGGACTTCCCCATTAACCGTTCGGGTGTTTCCAGGGATGTGGCCTTGGGTGCTGTTTGTGCTGATGAGCAGGGCAAATTCTGGGAGTACAATAAGGTAGCCTTCAGTCAACAATCCTCATTAAATGAGGGATCAAAGATGACTCTAGCTGAGGGGCTTGGGCTAGACATGAGTGCTTATAATGAATGTCTTACCAGTGATCGCCCAGAAAATAAGGTTGCCCGTTCAGAGGCTGAAGCTGAGCGTTTAGGACTTACCGGTACTCCAGCCTTCTTTATTAATGGCAAAGTTTTGCAGCCAGAAAATCTGGCTGATGGGCTTGGGGCTGCGATTCGCAAAGCGGCAGGCATTAACTAAACGTTTACCCGATTGTATAAAAAACCGGCAGGTTGATACCTTGCCGGTTTTTTGTTGGTGATTCGTCGATATTAGGTAAATGCCGTATATCTCAATAATGTTCTTGACCTAAATTAAAATGTGATTAGAATGCGCCCTCGTTGTCACCGGTCACGACCAGCGGCAGCAAAGTTGAGTCGTTTCTAACTGATTGATTAGCAAGAGATTGTTTTGAAGGTTGGCAAAAACGAATCACTTGACACCGGCAGCTTCCACGGTAAAATGGCGGCCTCGCTGATCGGACAGCTTCTTAGCTTCCTTCTCTTCTAAAGA
>NZ_CAMZOG010000046.1 GCF_947331445.1 Parendozoicomonas sp. Alg238-R29
TCGACTGTTTACGTGATGACGGTGAAGAGCTGGTAAGACAACTGGCCAGCCATGGGGATATTCGTTTCATTCGTGCGGATGTGAGCGATGAGGAGCAGATCAATAAAGCGCTGACACGCGTACAGAACTGGTTTGGCAGCCTGTATGGCGTAATAAACAATGCGGCTATTGCCGAGCCCTATACGGGTCCTTTCGAATTTCTTGCCCTTGAAGACTGGCAGCAATATCTGGATGTAAACCTTACCGGAACGTTTCTGGTCACCAGAGCCGCGCTTCCCATGTTGCGACTGAGCCGGGGAGTCATTATTAATATCGCGTCAACCCGTTGGCTACAGTCAGAACCACAAAGTGAAGCCTATGCTGCAACCAAGGGCGGAATTGTTTCCTTGACCCACGCTTTAGCGATTACCTTGTCGGGACAGGTTCGGGTGAACTGCATCAGCCCTGGCTGGATTGATGTTGGCCTCGGAAGCTTCAGCGAAAATGACAAGCCCATGCATCTTACGGAAACTTGTCATAACCAGCATCCGGCAGGACGGGTTGGCAAGGCCGATGATATTGCCGGAATGGTAGAGTATCTACTGTCTGAAAAGGCCGGGTTTATTACTGGACAGAACTTTGTGATCGATGGTGGAATGACCCGGAAGATGGTTTATGAGTAACAGGCAGTCTCCCAGTACAATTACAAAATTGGGGAGAAGCTCTTCAAACGCAGTCCTTACATTCAAATCGAGACGAGGCTCCGAAGTACTAAGGCCTTAGATACCAGAGGCCTTTATGGATCGAGAGCAAAAAATACACTTCTGGCAAAAACATATATCCGCCTGGCAACAGAGCAGTTTGAGTCAGGTGGTATGTGTTCACCGACATGATCTGCCGGCCCAGATTTTCAAGTACTAAAAACGTTACTTCCTTCCACTGGAGGTGCAAATACCACAGTCCTTTGTTCTTGATCTTTCTGAATCAGCAGGGTTGCGTGGGCTGTGATGAGAGCGTCGCCATGGGTTTGTGGCGCAGTTATCACCTGCAAAGGATATCATTGTTCTGTGAGCTTCATGCATCATCAGGGTGGGGGCGAAAAGCCGTAATGCTATAATGCAGAGCTTCGTTATTCTATGGTGTTTGGCGAAGCAGTGTCTTACTGGGTTACATGGCTGAATGAGTTACACTGTTGTTTCTGTAACAATATTTGTCGCTAGTGACCCCAAATGTTCTTGATTTGACTGTGCCGTACTCAATCCCAGTTCTTGGTATTCTGATTCGGTCGCTTCTTTAGTATCCAGAATGGATTGGCATGCAGGCTTCCGATTTTCCAAAAAGGTCCCCAGGTGACTTTTTCTCTGTATATCGTTTTCGGAGAGTGCTTTACATATCTGGAATTCTTTCTCAATAAGTGATTTCAGGGTTTTATACGCATCCCGACAACTTGCCAATAAACGCTCATCTGGGCTCATGTAGACGATTTTTACAGTACGAATTAAAGATTTGATAAGAATGCCTGCAGTGAGAGCGGTTGTGCCCAAAGCTAATCCTCCAATAATTCCATGGGGAACGACTACTTGGGTCGCCAGAAGGGTAGGGATAATGAGTTTTGGGCGCCATCCTCCAGAAATGACTCCAAGATAAATACTGCTTGCCGTAGCTATGGTTGTTCCAGAAATAGCTGCCAGTGGCAAGAAGAAAGATGTCTTAAAATAGTCGGAAAAATCCTGTTTTAGATTGTTGCAGTAAATCTGCAGGAACTTGTTGATTTTACTGCGACGACTCATCAATGGTTTAAAGAATGCATAGTCATCAACTTTTACAAGAGCAGATGTTTTGTTACAGGGGTTCCGATTCGTGTTTTGACTATCAAGGTTTTGCTGTGGAAGCTGTGAATCTGAAAGCCGATGTCTGGTTGTTGTGTTGCCTAACATCTTTCTACACCTCTATGTAATGAATGTTAAAGATCTGACCTTCCGGTGAAGGTCCACGAGAAATCTGCACCGAAGAAATTTTGAAAATTCCCATTAGCTAAATTTTTTGAAATGAACACTTTATAGCTTTCCCCATCTTCAAATGGCATTAAAGGTTTGAGCTCTATGAAATATCCATAACTGATGACTTCAATAGGAACAGGTCTCCCTGTTCTGGTGTGCATTACACGAAATTTGCAGAGGGACCTCCACTCGTCATCAGTAAAATTTAGATTAAGATAGTTGTCGGGTGATGTCTTCAGTGAACAAGAATGGCTACAGCGCGAATACATCCCCGTATTTGCACCACTAGGAACAGGGGGTTGATAACAATCGCTGAAGTCGCGTGCGTAACACCCAAAATAACTCCACACAATTTGTTTATATAGCGTGAAATTACCCGACGGGTTTTGGTTGTAACAGATGACAGACGAGTAATTAGCTCCTGGATTTCTAATTGGGCTATCAGCAAAAAAATAAACGGAGCTGCGAGGATCCTCTGGGTGCGTACTGACAAAGCCACCATTTTCAGGAAACGTCGATATAAAGGGTGTTCTTGTTTTTGATGTCAGTAATGACCAGTAAGCAAGCCACACATTAACAAGGGTTTTCGCTGAATGTTTTACGCCCCCGGGTGCATTCATATAGTTCTTTTTCAACCAGGGGTAGAGTTGCGTAAGAGCATAATCAGAGCTGGGATCAACAAATGACCTCTCTAAAGAGGTAAAATAAGATGTTGTCAGAAAAATGGATTGAAACTCTTCAAGGTCTGTTTCGCCAAGAGCATTTCTCATCTCCAGTAGATCGTAAAACTCTTGCAGTAACTCATTGTCAATAATTGGTAGATTTGAAAAGTCATAACCATTTTCAAGAAGGTAAAATCGACTAACAACAGCATCTCGACTGAATAAAAGATTATTACTGGCCTCGCCATCTATTTGCTCTGAAGCCTGATCAATGAGCCTGTCGTACATTTTGTCGAAGACCATTTGACTGATAGCTCCCATAAAGCTGGCCACAAGTTTCCTGCAATGCTGGGTCGTAAAATCTCCCTTGCAAATCGAGTTAATATATTGATAAAAGACTTCGTGAAAGCCCCAGGTATGAAAGTAATCAGCGATATGGCTGTGGCCAGTGTTGTAACCACTATCGGCTATGGTTACCCCCATGTTGACAGCATCGCGATGCTCTTTAAGAATTTCAAAAAGATCTTCAGACTGGGACTCTAACAAGTCAGCAGCCTGATCTGCCACTGCGATATGCAAAGAGATACCTGCCCCATGGCTATAACAGCAAATGAACCAGAAGGTTGGTATTAAAAGGTATCGCAGACAGTGTCTCATCCGTCAGTTCCTGAGGTTTTTCTGGATACTTATCAGACAAGCCTGCTGAGGAAGGTTCAGGATGGAAGTAACAGGGGTGTTAGTTCCTTAACGCTTTACTGTGCAAGAACCATAGCCAGACGGTTATATCAACCATCTCGTAATATTTGTCGGAAACCCTCCATATCCAGTTCATCCAGACAATGGCTAAGCTTTTCTGCCACAATCCGTAATCCGGGTGTATCTCGAAGGGAGTGAATATGCTCCTGAAGCCCTTCGATATCACCCATATCCAGCATATCCAGAATTGTCTCTCGCTCGGTTTCAGGGAAGGGAATAGCTTTCTCTTGTTGATCGTTTTCAGGTGCTTCTTCCTTCTTCCCATTGACCTCGGGTTTAAGATCCAGAACTTCATAGACAGTTGAAAACAGGGTGCCCAGATTGCAGGGTTTTGGCAAAAATGTGCGGAAGCCTGCTAAAAGCACTTTGCGTACCTGCTCCGGGAAAACACTGGCGGATACGGCAATACAGGGAATACTCTTTAGCCGTTCATCGCTTCTGATAATTTCCATCATTTCCACCCCGCTCATAACCGGCATACGCAGATCGGCCAGAACAAGATCGCAGGGCTGACTGCGCAGATGGTCGAGGGCTTCCTGACCGTTTGCGGCCAGAGATATGTCAAACCCTCCCAACTCTAACCATTGCTTCATAACATCACGGTTGGATTCGCGGTCATCGACAACCAGCAGTTGTGGTGGTGAGTCAACATTCAGTTTCTGCAATTCAAAATCTGAAGTTTCTGCAGACTCTTCAATAGACTCAGCTTCTTCACAGGGCAGCAGTACAGTAAAACAGCTGCCAGTTCCCTCTTTGCTTTTCAGCGTTATTGTGCCGTCGAGTGCTTCTACGATACGGCGGGTAATAGCCAGTCCAAGACCTGTTCCTTCAACGGCATGGTGAACATCCATACGTTCAAAAGGCTGGAATATCTTATCGATGCGGGATTGGGGAATGCCGCAGCCGGTGTCCTTAATGCAGAGTTTGATCTGCTCTCCGGTAATGGAAACGTGTAATGACACTTCTCCTTTAGGGGTGAATTTCACCGCATTATTGAGCAGATTGATCAGTATCTGACGGAGTCGTGTGGCATCACCTTTGATATAACCTGGAAGGTTTTCGCTGGTGTCTAATCGGAACTCCAGCCCTTTGTTATCTGCCAGGGGTGAAATCACTGACTCCACTTCATCCAGTAAACGATAAAGAGCCATGGACTTGACCTCAAGCTCGAGACGGCCACTTTCGATCTTGGCCATATCAAGCACTTCATTGATCACGGCCAGAAGGTGATTACTGCACTGGCGCAGAGACACCAGATTGCGGGCTGCCTGGCCGGTCAGGTGTAACTCGTGGGCTAGCAACTGGCCGTAGCCGAGAATACCATTCAGAGGGGTACGCATTTCATGACTGACATTGGCCAGGAAGGAGCTCTTGGCAACACTGGCTTCCTCAGCCCGGATTTTTTCTTCAAGAAGGTTTTCCTCCAGCGCCGCCTGATGGCTGACATCGAGGGCAACGCCAGTAAACATCACGTTCTCAGACCCTTCAATCTGTGAAGGTTGGGTATGAACCGAGATATGAACAATTTCGCCATTATCAAAGCGCTTGAAACGGAAGCGCAAGTGGCGGGGATTGAGGTTGTTTCGGGAAATAATGGCGCTCTCTTTGTGTTTCTTTCTGTCCTCTGGAAATATACCTTCAATCAGTTTGTAGCTGTCACTCAGCGGTGTGTCTGCTGGTAACCCAACCTGTGTCCATACGGTCTGGTTAGCGAACAAAAAGGTTTGTTGTCCATCGGGAGTGACTTCTGATTGATAGAGTCCGCCAGGTATAGCCTGCAGAATCATTTCCAGGCGTTGGGTGGTTTTCTGCAGATTTTCTTCCAGCTCACGCTCGCGAGTCACGTCAATAAAAAATCCGGCTCTGAGAATCGAGCCATCGTCGTTGGTGCGGAAGGGGCGGGAGTCTCCTCTGATCCATTTCACTTTTCCTGATGGCGTAATAATGCGCCAGACCACATGCATCAATCCGTTGTAGCGGAAAGCGTTGTTCAGTTTATGACTCAACATGTCCCGATCATCGGGATGGCAATATTCAAGTATGAGCCGGCTATTATGCCGGATTTTTTCCAGTGGCCTTTCAAACAGGCCTTCCCCGCCAGCACTCATGAAGGGATAGTTCCAACTGCCGCTCTTGGTCTGGCGAACCATATACACACAGCCGGGAATCACATTGTTTACATCAACCAGAAGCTGGCGGGCTTCCAGAACATCCGACTCCAGTTGTTTTTCATGGGAGATATCGAAAAAGTATCCCACCCTGACAACCTGCCCATCAGGCAGCGTTTGAAAGTGCCGGCTGGCAACCCGTATCCAGCGTGTTTGGCCATTGTCAGGTCGGATAATACGCCAACTGTGATTCCAGTCTTTGCGTTCATCTGTGGCTTTAATAGAGGTGTTCTTAACAGTCTGCAGATCATCGGGATGACAAATATCCCAGAACAACTGGCTGTTTTTAATCAGTTGTTCACGCTTGAATCCGAAAACCTCCTGTATACCTTTTGATATATAGGAGAAGGTCACGCTACTGGTTTGCGGTAACCTGTTAACCTGCATGATCACACCGGGCATTAGGTCGGTAATATCGGTGAGGGCCTGTTCACTGTGGCGAAGTTTCTGGTCTTTGCTGTCCAACTGGGTTTGCAGGGACTGTTCGTGGGATACATCAACAAAACAGCTGACCCGAATAGAGGTGCCATCGGCCAGGGTGCGGTAGTGTCGGCTGGAAACCCTGATCCAGCGCAACTGGTTATCGGGGCGTCTTATACGCCAGCTCTCTTCCCAGTCGTCCCGGGAGATAATTGCGCGATGAATACTGGCTTTAACTTTCTGGCGGTCTTCAGGGTGGCACAGTTTCCAGAATAACTGGCTATCGGCCATCAGACTTTCACTGGTAATGCCGAAAAGCTCTTTAACCCCTTTGGAGACATACTGGTACTCGATGGGGCCGTCAGCATTATATCGGGCCTGAACAATGACTCCGGCAATGACATCGGTGATTTTCTGGAGCGTTTGTTGATTACTCTGCAGCGTCTGAGTCTGGTTATCCAGCTGATTTTTCAGGTACTTTTCATGGCTGATATCGGTACACACCCCAACCCGTAAAATGCTGCCATCCGGAAGCGTGGCGAAATGTCGCCCCAGCCCCCGCAGCCACACTTCATTAACGCCGTCGTGTAACACCCGCCATGTGTAATCCCAGTCACTGTGGCTGGACACAGTCTGGTGAATAGATTCTATTAAACCAGGCAGATCATCCGGGTGAAAACGGGCCCACATCCGGTCAGCATTTTCCATCAAAGCTTCCTGGCCAATACCCAGAAGATCAACAGAGGCTTCGGAAATATATTCAAATGCTATATGGCCATCCCCGTAATGACGGGATTGAAAAACGATGCCAGGAATTATGCTGAGTATTTTGTAAAGGGATTGCTCGATGTGTCTTGAATCATCACCGGAATGGGAAAGCACATTGTATTTCCGGGAAACATCTTCAATCATGCATTCCCAGACTTTGCTACCATCTTCCATGACTATAGGCGGGTTACCTTTTTCCCGAATCCATCGAACTTCACCGGTTTTGGTGATGGCTCTCCACTCACAGTCCCAGAGTGTTTTGTCCTGAATATTTTTCATCATCCGGTTATGGACCCTGTTCTGGTCGTCAGGGTGCATGGTGTCCCAGATAATATTGCCATTTTTATAGAGTTCGTCGGGTGTGTATCCCAGAATCTCCTTAACTCCCTGACTGACATATTCAAACTTTGACCTGTCATCAGGGAAATAACGAAAACGGTGAATAAAGCAGGGAACACGATCAACAACTCTCTGGGAAAGGCGACTGTTTTGGTAATCTGACGTGATCTCTCTAGCGGATTGAATGACGCCTACCCATATCTGGCTGTTGTCTGAATTGACCTGACTGCAGACAGCTCGGACATTCAATTCTCTTAAGCCATTCTTATGACGGATATTCCAGTTTATGTTTAAAGTCTTTCTGGTCTGGACGCACTGGACAATATTGCCTTCCAGTGTTTGCAGGTCGGTGCGTATGCACTTTCGCCACAAGTGTCGCGAATCCGAGGTTAGGGCTGTATCGGATAAACCAAGGAGTTTTTCGGGCTCTCCGGTAATTTTCAGAAAACATCCTCTTTTTTCCGGAATGTGTTGATAACGAAAATGTACGCCGGGGAGGATGTTGAGAAGTGATGACAGGTTGTCAGAGGAGACGTCAGAAAAACATCCTTCCGATAGCCGGGTGGAAGCTGCTTGCTTCGAAGGGACTTCAGGTTCAGACATATCTCAGACCCGACCGGTTACCAGTTGAAAAATCCGTCTAAAGGATAGGCATAGTTTTTCCTGTTAGCTGTCGGGCTTGCAAAAACACGCCAGTGAACAATATTTAGAGCGCCTTTCCGAAGTGGTAACGGATAACTTTACGTGCTGACCCTGACAATGATCGCCTGGCCTGAACAGGAACGTCCCACCGGGCAAGTTCTTACGCTGCCAGTGAGTGGTGGCCTTATTGGCCGCGGTGAAAACTGCGCAGTTCATCTGTTAGACAGTAGTCGTGTTTTGTCCCGGCAGCATTGTGAAATCAGTCGTTATGGCAATGATTACAGGGTCTGTAATCTGAGTCGTAATGGGTTACAGGTGAATGGTGAATCAATTGTTGCTGGAACCGCGGGGCAAAGAAAACTGTATGACGGTGATCTTCTTACCTTGGGGGAGTATCGCCTGCTGGTCAGCAACCCGGCACCAGAGAAATCAAAGACAACTGATGTGATTCCTGAACCTGCAATAGTAGATGAAGCAGTATTAGATGAAGCAGTATTAGATGAAGGCGTGTCAGGTGAAGTATTTTCAAACGATCTACTATCCCATTCAAAGCGGCCTCCAGTACTGACAGAACGGGTTGTGCCTGATACATCCGTAGCAGACACGTCATCTTCGGTGGCTGGTGATACTTTTCATATACCTGATCAGTTCAGCACGGAGAGCAGTGAAAATATGATTCTCTCCTCATGGGAAGGAGGGCGCAGTGCCCCTTTTTCCCATGGGCTTGCCGGTATAGATGCTCTGGCGGACGAAATGCTGCGTGAGTTCAGCCCTGAAAGGCTGGAGCACAAGCTCGCTCCCTGGCGGGGAAAAGGCTGGCGGCGACAATCCTGGTGGAAGCTTTATCGTAGTTATCATCAGCAATTAGAGCGAACAGGGGAGTTGCATGTACGCCTGCGGGAGTGGGTGCTCCGTTCTGGTGGGTTGGGAAGCGGGGGGGGATGAATTTGCCAGGTCTGTATTTTACTCGACTGTGGTTGTGTATCCCGGTGTTGTACCTTGCTGGCTGTAGCTGGTTTGGTGGTGACTCAAACAATAAAGATTCCCAACCAGCGTTGGCAGGTATTATCAAACTAACTGTCAGGGGGGCGGACTATCTGAACCCGGACACTTATGGGCGCCCATGCCCGGTTGTTCTACGGCTTTACGAACTTCCTGATTGCAGTGTCTTTGGACAGTACCGTTTTCTGGATCTCTACAATCAGGCGGATCATTTTCTGGGGGCTCAACTGCTTTACACCCGGGAGCTGGCACCGCTTCACCCCGGTCAAACGCTGACTCTGGATATTCCTCTGGTCAAAGGGGCTGGCTGTATTGCCGCTTTGGCCGGCTATAGCCAGTACCGGGAGGGAAGTCCTTCAGCAACTCTACCAATCATGCAGTCTGCCAATGTTCAGCTAACCGTAGAAGGTCTGCGTGTCGTCTTGACTGAGGGTTACCGATGATCTCTGCGAGTAATACGGTATGGCTTGAGGGGATGTTTATCACGCCCCAGCATTTTCAACAGCACGACCGGTATATGCACAGTTTTATTCGAGACTGGATGAACAGCCGGTTTGGGGAGAGCTGGGGGGTGCGCAGCCTCGATATTGACAAGTCACAGTATCAGGTTGGGCGAGTCCGGATTATGTCAGTGCAGGGCGTGTTTCCTGATGGCACACCTTTTGTGTCTCCCGAGGAACTGATACTGCAGATTCCTCCGGGAACTGTGAATAAAAAGGTTTACCTGGCCGTACCCCTGTATCGCCCCGGTCAGGTCAATACAGTCAGGAACGCTTCGCCAACCATTCGTTATACCAGTTTCTCAGCCGATGTTGTGGATGATTGCTCTTCCGATAATGATGTGATTTCTATTGAGCAGTGTCGCTTGAATTTGTCGCTACAGCTTGAGGGTTGGGATATGAGCTGTTACTCACTGATTCCTGTTCTGGATATCAGGGAGGTGCACAGTGATGGTTCATTAGTTGTAAACAGCAGTTTTGTTCCGCCATGTCTGGATGTATCAGCTTCCCCAGTGATACTGGAGCAGCTTAATGAGTTGTTGGCTCTAATCGTTCAGCGTTCCCGTCAGGCCTGTCAGCGTCTGCAGGCCGGGGCTCAGGCAAAAAGTCGCCAGATGCGGGTTCTTGATCTGCTCTGGCTGCAGACTTTGAATCGTTGGCAACCCTGGTTTGCTACCAGTTCAAATATGTCCTGTGTCGATATGCATCGGGAACTGGCCATGTGTCTTGGCGATATACTGGCATTGATGCCTGAACCGTTACCTGATATTCCGTCGTTTAATCACAGTGATCCTGGGCCATCCATGCTGGTGTTGTTCCGTAGCCTGCGCAGAGTTCTCAGTAGCATGGCCGATGAGAGAGTGTTGGTTATTGAATGGAATTATGATCAGTTTGCGGAAAAGCGACTTCTTGTTCTGGAAGAGGATGGGTCGGAACGTTTACAAAGTGGTCGGGTGGTTTTGGGGGTCAAGTCCAGTCTTGGTGTTGTGATGACTGGGCAACGGTTTGTGAATGCCAGCAAATTAGTTGGCTCACGACGTATAGATGAGCTGGTATGCAGTGCCTTGCCGGGGATACGCCTGGAACAGATGCCAGTTGCACCGGCAGAACTCCAGAGTCAGCCGGATATCGCTTACTTTGAAGTTGATAGAAGTGATTCACTGTGGCGAGAATTGACTTCGGCAGCAGATCGACTGGTTATTCATATTGATGAACGATTACCGGATGTTGAATTAACTCTCTATGTGATTCGTACGGGAGACAGTCTCTGATGACCGGGGATGATGACACTCTGGTTGTTGAAGGGCGTGGAGAGCAAACACGCATTGTTGACGATGTTCCGCCAGAGGATCGTACCTTTACGTTGGATAATCCGGATGGCTCTACCCGCTGCAACATTCTGATGCGTCTGGGAGCCGATCTGCTGGCGTTGATTGCCCTGATACCACGAATGGGGCGACCCATGGATGTGAACCGGATGCGTGAACAGATTCAGGAGCAGCTGATCCGTATTCGCACTGAAGGAGCCTTTATGGCTTGCCACCCCTGGGCGCTCGACAAGTGTGGTCTGATTTTCTGTGCCGCTATGGATGAAGCGGTTCTTCGAACCGAGTGGGGGCGTTTATCCGGCTGGGCCAATGATACCTTGCTTAGCCGTATTTATGGGCGAAGAAATGGCGGTGAACTGTTTTACCAGTTACTGGAGCAGGCTCGATTGCAGCCTGAGATGATGGTTGACCTTCTTGAGTTGCAGTATGTGTTATTACGCTTGGGGTTTACCGGGCAGTTTCATGATAAACCCGAACAATGGCAGTCCACCGGGTATGAACTCTATCGCGTGTTGCAAAGAATTGCCCCAGCCCGGGCACTGGAATGTCGGCAGATGCCTTCAGTCAGGGAAAGGTCTCGTCTTCTACGTTTCCGGTTTGGGCGTGTTACCACCGTCGTACTGGTTCTTGTGGGTATTATTCTGCTGGTGGCGGGGGGCCGTTATGGCAGAGAAGTCTCCATGCAGAAAAATATCATGGAATCCCAGAGCGCTGCAGGTAAAGAGTTATGAACCCTTTGCAGCTTGTTCTCATTATTCTCAGTGGTGGCGTTGGCTTAGCCAGTATTGGCTGGCTGCTCTTGAAACAGTTTGGCTGGTGGTCCGTTTCCCTGTTTCTCGGCGTAATGATTGTGGTTGCGCTGATATCTATGACTGTTCGCTGGTGGCGTAAACGTAAAAAGAAGAATCTGTCTCCGGAGCAACGGGAAGCTCGCCAGAACAAAGAGGATCTCGCCCGGGAAAATACACATAGGGAGCGAGATGTTCAGGAGGCCATTCGCTCTGTATTTCGGTTATTGAAAGAAAGGGCCGACAGCAATCCTTATCAGTTGCCAATGTACCTGATGATTGGGCCGCAGGGGGCGGGTAAAACCCTGTTGCTAAAGTCATTTGGTCTTGTACGTATGCGCACTCCCCAGCTGGAGCTGGCTTCGGAATATATGGAAGTGTGGTGCAGTGAGCACCTTCTGGTAGTGAAAATCTGGGGGCGGTTGTATGAACAGATGGAGGGGGATAGCGATATCCGTCTCTGGGAACGCAGTATGCGACAACTGTTAAATGAACGCCCGCGCCGCTGCTTGAATGGTGTTATCGCAACCCTGCCAGTGACCCTGCTGACGTCGGCTGATCAGGAACAGCGTGAACAGCAGGCGATATTTCTCCGGCGAAGGCTACGGGAAACGGGTCATATCTTCGGCCAGAAACTGCCTGTTTATCTTATTGTGACCAAGTGTGATCGGTTGGCAGGTTTTTCCGGTGCTTTTCGAATGGCTCTGGCTGGTGAAGTTGAACAGAGCCTGGGGGGGTTGGTTGAAGATGCCAGACTTCAGAAAACTTATGATCGTGGCTGGTTTGAAAAAAGTTGGGGACAACTTCGCAGTCAGGTTGAAGGGCGATTGATTCTTGCCTTAAACGAAGAGAATGAAAAAAATCATCGTACTGATGTAGTAACACTGTCCTGGCAGCTCCAGCTACTGGCACCAAGGCTGACTGAGGTGATGGACGGTGTTTTCAGTAATCACCCCTTGGGTGTTCCTCTGCATCTGCGTGGTTACTTTCTTACCGGCCGTGGCGGTGATATTCCTACCGAGGATCTTCTGGCGAACTACCTTCAGAGTCGGTACGGCTTTACCGGCCAAGTTGATCACCCTTTGGCTTCTGGTGTACCGGCACTGTTTACCCGGGGGATTGTGCCGGGAGTATTACTACCAGAAAGTGGGTTGGCCGGGCGGAATATGTCCCGTGAATGGCGCTGGCGCTTGTTGTGTTCGGGCTGGTTGTCTTTTTGTTTGTTGCTGATTCTGGCAACAGGAATGTGGACTTACGAAAATCTGACATATGTCCAGCACCGGGGCATGGAATTGCATGACGCCTGGGACAACCTCAGTTCCGCTCCCCCTGGGGATAATTTGCTGGAGCAGATTCACTGGCTGGGTAATTTTCAGAGGGGGGTACAGGAGTTTCAAGCCCCCGTTCCCTGGTATATATCCACCTGGTTTATCTATTATGGCCAGGGCAAGGTGTTGAACCAGCTCTGGCAGGAGCAACTGGCAACCCGGCTGCGGCCTTTGCTTTTGAAATGGCTGGCAACGGCAGTTATCAATGATGTTGGTCAAGGGCGCCCTGATCGACTGGTGACCAATGTACAGTTCTATTTATCTTTGACCGGTCAGCCGGGCATTCGACCCAAAAGAGCAGCTATCTATCAATTAGTCCGAAACGTTTTGGGTGAAACCCATCCGCGACTGGAAGATGTATTTACTGCTCAGCTCGTCACTATGCTTGATCATCCCGGTACAGCGGCCGAGCGCAACAGTGAATTTATGGAGGCTATGCGAAAACGCTGGCAAGAGATAGGCTCCGGTTCTGTTTTCCTGCTGAATGTGGCAGGTTTGAAAGGCTTTAACCAAGTATCTCTGGATCAGATGTTCAGTCGTGGTTTTCTGGAAGTGTTCGAACCCTCACAGGAGCTGGTGGGAAACGGATTTCCAACTTTGTATACCGCAAAGGCTGTCGAGCGATTGGACTTTAACCCTGATAGTCCATTGTTGAATGTTTACATTGGCGTACGGCAGGCCATTTTTAATCCGCTGAATCCGGTTGTTTCAAGAAAAGAAAAATTGCTTGTTATTCAAGAAATGGAGGAATTCTACTTTCAGCGTTACGCAGAGTTCTGGCAGCAATTTTTAGCAACGCTTTCTTTGCGTAAGGTGATCAGCGGAACACAATTGTCGTCCTTACTTTTAAAGTTGGGAACCCCAGGGCAGTCACCTCTGGAGGAGTTAATTGAAACGGTTGTGACCAATACCCAGTTAATAAAAGACACTCAGGTTGCTACTGATGACGTAAAAAGCAAAGACAACACAACCAAGAAAAACGGCGTGCCTAAAAATCCCTCCGGAAAACTCTCGGGCGGTGTTGCCGGTTTGCTGAAAAAGAAAGAAACATACCCTGAAACCAGTAATGCGCAAACTCTTATCATGGGTGGCATGGCCCGGCGCTTTTCAGATTATACCCGCTATAAAGAGGATACCGGCAAGAGTACTGGAGCAATGGATGCTGTTACCCAGCTGCTGCACCAGCTGTACAGTGCTGTTCATCCGGCGCTTACCGGTGTAGGTGGATCCGCACATTCTTTTAAATTAATGAAGGCGCAACTGGGGGGGAGTAACGATGCTGTTCCCTGGGGAACCGTCTTGATAGAAGGGCTTCCAGATGCCCCCAGACAGTTGATGAATGATGTATACATTGCCGTTTTGAAACGGCTGTTTCAGGGGGCTGCCGAGCAGATCAATACTGCATGGCAGAGTTATGTCAGACCAATATGGGAAGGCAGCCTGGAAAATAGTTATCCGTTCAACAGTGGCGGAAAAGATGCAGCCCCTGCCGTTGTAGAAGCCTTTTTTGGTAAAGGGGGCGTGTTTGATGAGTTTACTACCAACTGCCTGAATCCATTTACCGTTACACATGTAGACAGTAATGGTCGTACAGAATTCATTCCTAAATCTTTTCTGGAGGTATCTGTACCACTGGTGCCTGCCATCTGGAAGCAGGCTTCGATTGCCTCAGACCTTCGCCGGTTACTGTTTTCAACCAGCAGTCGGATGGAGCTGGACCTGGAAGTCCGGGTAGAAACCATGAGTCCGAAGGCCACCTTATTAAGACTGGATAGCGACAGCGGTGTTCTAACTGGCAGGCACGGTCCTTCCCAGTGGCAGTTATTTAAATGGACCGGAAGCAGTCCGGATGTCCCTCTGGTTCAGAGTTTGTTCAGCGATGATCTGCTGCTTGCTGAACAAATCTGGCGAGGGCCATGGCGCTGGTTTCGGTGGTTGGAGTCTGGGCGTGTTTCACCGGCAGGTTATGGTGAGTTCCGTATTGATATCAGCCAGCGGCAATATCTCAGTGAATTTGTGGTTCGCCCACCAGGGCAGCGCATGCCATCGGACATTTTTGGACACCTGCAAATGCCGGAGCGTCTTTTGTGAATTACCAGCCCAGAATCCCCGGAATGGATTTTACCGGTCGGGTATATGGCCGTTTTGCCCGTGAAACCAAGGATACGGTTACCGGTAAATTATGTATTGTTAAAGGGCCATTCCTGCCTTGTGCGGATGAAAATCGCTTTCAGAGGGAAGCCGATATTTTACAGCAACTCCCCTTGCAGGGCGTTGCTGGTTTGCGACAGTGTTTCCGTGAACGCCGACGTTGCTGGTTGGTGTTTGATCGTATCCCGGGAGCAACAATTTCCGATTGTGGGTTTGGCAATCTATTTCCGGAGCGAGCGGGTTGGCTGATTGCAAAACTTTCCCGCATTCTGTCTATGTGTCACCAGAGAGGTTGGGCTCATTGTGATATCTGCCCTGCGAATGTTCAGCTCCATGGGAGCAAAGTCTGGTTACTGGATTTTGGTGCCTCTCTGGCTCTTGGTAAAAGATACCCTTGGCAGCGTCAGGTGCGCCCGGCCTGGAGCAGCCCTTCGTTGTTGGAAGGTAAAGGGCGGGTGTCGCCCACTGACGATGTTTACAGCCTATTGCTTTTGTCTGGTCTTCTTTTAACCGGGCAACAACCTTTTCCTGGCCCGTCACGAACAGACTTTAGTCGCTGGTCGCGGCGGCTTGATCGACCTGGGCGGCTAAGCCGACGACAGTGGCACTTCCTTCAGCGCTCTCTGGAGCATCCGAATAATCTGACTGCACAGGATCTGGCTGTACAGGCATTAGGCTGGTAATACCGAGGATGTTTTATGCGCTTCTCTGAACTGATTAACAACGAAAATCCTGCGAGTATGTCGTTAGGCAAGTTGATAGGGTTGGTTGACAACTGGTTGGCGAGAATGGCTAGTTGGCGATACACCCGAGATACCAGAACCGAGCATGTGCAACAGGCTCTGGATCAGGTGTATACATCTCTTGAGCGAAAACTGAAGATAACCAGCAGCCAGCAAATCATGACAGATCCGTTATGGAAAATCATGGTAAAGCTGATTGCTAAACATTTCCCCAACGAGGTAGAGATTTATTATCCAACCCCTGTCGAGCAACAGCGAAAGCTGATGTTGATCAGGAACAGTATCGCTACCGGCATTATCAAAGATAAGCAGCGTCTTCTGCATGAGTTTATGACTCACCATGAATACAAGGTGAAAACCCTCAGCGAGCTGGCTCATTCTCGCATAAAACTTCAGATTCTCGCCGCTTCTTCCAGGGCCGTGCTGGGGCGCTATCAGGGAAGTATTTATGATGGTTGGGAAACTTGGTATCGCTGGGCTAATCGCAGGGACAGGGGGCGTGAAACTGATACCCAAATGGAAGTTGAAGAAAGTACGCTGGCTGTTGGTAAAGCCGTTGTACGTGGTGAAGCCAAGGCAATGATTGGCCGTAATTTTGAATATGATAGCAGGGATACCCACGGGGGAAGCCCTTGGCGCCATCAGGTCAAAGCTGGTGGTGCGCTTTATGTGGAAGGCGGTGGTGAGGCAGTAGCAACTTATAACCGCGAACAGCTGAATACCGCAGCGGCAGCCGGAATAGAAGCTGAAGCTGGTATGCGTGGTGATGTTGAGGTTGAAACGGAGTATGCCTTTGCAGTCACCAATGATGAATTCCGTCGTATGTTTGGCAATAAATTCAAGATGTTTCATGCCAAAGCAGAAGCCCATTCCAAACTGGGAGCTGGAGGTTCGGCAGGGGTTTCTGCTCGAGCAGGGCTGGGAGGGCAGGCAGGTGCGGGTCATACTTATGAACCTATGGATACGGAAAATCCATCTGGTACCTGGGCAGAGTCGGGCAATATCGGTGTTTGCGCGGGAGGCGAGGCCAATATCTGGATTGGCTTTACGGTAACAGGTAATGCGGAACTAACAGTTGCCCAGGCGCTGGAACTGGGAATCTCCGGAGAAATGTTTGCCGGGGCTAAAGCGGGAGCCGAAGGTGGCTTCTTTGTGGAGAGTGGTGGCGTACGTTGTGGTGCTAGTGCCGAAGTGTTTGCCGGGTTTGAGGCTGCTGTGGAGGAACGGGTGGCTATCAAGCATCCCAAACGTGCACTCACAATATTTTCTGTCAAAGGGCGACAGGCCTTTACTGCCGGTGTGGGTGCTGGCGCCAGTGCTGAGTTTGCCGCAGGTATCGATCGTTTCAGTCTTAAAGCCGAATCTCAGACAACTCTGGGAATCGGCGGCAAGATTACCACGGATTTTGGTATCTCACCGTTAGCCCTGGGGCTTGCGGCCTACGATATGGCAATAGTGCCATCACTGTGGATGATCAAGAAAAAACTCAACAGTTCTGTTCACACGAAAAACAGTTCTTTCGCCAAACATATGAATCGTGTTGTGGAAGCGGTTGACAGCATCGCTGATGTTTCGGAAGTACGGGCATTGTCCAGAGAGTGCAATGTCATTATTGCTTCCTGTATTGCGGCGCTTGATCAGGGTGCTGATCATCTTTATAAGCAACAGCCCCGTAAACCCGGAGCCAGTTATGGAGCCATGCCTGACGAACACTCTGTGGCAGGCTTTACCGGTCATAGCCAGTCTTCCTTTTATACTTACGCTGCTGGTTCAGGACGCAAAACCGGTGTTGATGAGAATGCTTTGACCGATGCTTTCTCTAAACTGCAGGTCGCTTCAGACACTTGGTATAAAGGAGCCAGTGATGCAAATATGCGAAAGCCCGTGGATATCAATCTACTAGCCAAAACAGTGAATACCGATGTTAATTACGACTGGATGTTTGCCAAGTTCGCTACTCAGGATCGCCGTTATGGAACCTGATCAGCTACGGAGTGAGTTTGACCTGCGGCTAAACTCACTCCGTATTTAATAAACAACGGGTAACGTTTTTCAGTCTTACTGCCATCGGGTAAAACTGCAGCCAGATTAACTGCACCCGCAATCGCGTGACAATAAAGCCAGGGTGGTGGAGCAACAACAGGTGTTTCTGGTGCCGTAATGCTACCGCTGCTCCAGAATACCGCTTGGGCAACCCACCCCGGAGCTGTTTGCAGCTCAGCTTTCTGGGCGGCCTGTTCTGCAAAGCGGCGGTTTGGTTCGTCGGGTTGTTGATACCAGACTTTTGCAGCAATCAATGCTTCTTTTTCGGCCTGATTGTATGGCGTTTCCACACTATTACAGCAGGTTAAGCCCCAGGCAACGCACTCCCTTGGTGGCAGGCCGTGAGCCAGAAAAACAACAAGATCCTGATAGAGTTTTTCTCTTTCCAGTATTTGTATTAATTGTTCGGGTGATAGTTCTGCTGAGAGGTGATCTTGCAATTCCTCTGAGGGTTTATAGCGCTCTGTAATTTGCATGGCTTTCGGATAGGGTATTTTTATCAGCATATGTATCAGGCCTAATTAATCTTGGCCAACCCTCCCTGAATCTGAACCATGGCAGGTGCTTTCACTTCGGCCATAGCATTGCCGCTCAGGCTTGCAAGGGTGCCTGAAAC
This sequence comes from Parendozoicomonas sp. Alg238-R29, assembly GCF_947331445.1. Classification (GTDB taxonomy): domain Bacteria; phylum Pseudomonadota; class Gammaproteobacteria; order Pseudomonadales; family Endozoicomonadaceae; genus Sansalvadorimonas. Next base: position 18,234 of record NZ_CAMZOG010000046.1, read on the forward strand.
CTCCACCTTGGCTGTTCCTTTAATTGTTGTCATAACTGAATTAATTTCCGCGGTGGCCTGGCCTTTTATTGTTACCTGCGGGGCGCTGATTTCAACACTGGCCGGCCCAATGCTGATTTTGCTGCCTCCCACGCTGAGTTCGATACTAGTCTGGCCGTTGATACTGATTGAAGGAGCAGACAGAGTCAGGCTGGTACCTGCATCAAACTTGCCATCGGTTCCTGCTGTACATTCAAGTGACTGACTGGCTTTGCAGCTCATTGATGCGCTGGTTTCGAGAGTCATAGCATCGGTTGATTTTACTTCTGCTGTTTTATCAATAGTGTGTTGAAACTGATCTTTGCATTGCCAGCTGGTTTCTTTGGTGATTTCGAGCGTGTCTTTCCCTTCAACGGTGATGGTTCGATCATTGCGTACCAGAGTGGTCATATCCTTTTGTGCCTGCAGATAAAACAGTTCGCTGTCTTTTGTATCATCGATGCGTAACTCATTGGCATGGTCACTGCCTGCATCAGGGGTGCTACGGCTCAGAAAACCACTGACTTCTGCAGAAGGGTTGGGAGTGTTCAGGCGCCCGTTATACAGGCAACCAACTACAACTGGTTGGTCGGCTTCTCCATTTAAAAAACCCACAAGAACTTCCTGGCCTACACGGGGTAGGGTATGGCAGCCAAAACTATCCCCGGCCATTGGTTGAAGCACTCTGAGCCAGCAACTGGAGTGATCATCTGGGTTGTCTTCCCGATCCCAATGAAAGCGAACCATGATCCGCCCTTGATCATCGGTATGAGCCTCACTGTTGTCAGGCCCGGTAACAGTTGCGCTTTGCAGACCAGGAATATGCACGGGATGAGCTGGATAAGGGCGAAACGGCCAGTCTACAGGCTGGCAGGTAAACTGGTTGCTGTATTCGACCCCCTGTCGTTTTTCAGTGCTTTCGATACAGTGTTTGACTGACAGCAATAGGTAATCTCGAATCTGGCTTTTATCCGGATGGCGGGCGAGCTTGAAACGCCCACCTGCCTGTAAAGATGGTTCCGCTGAACGGCCCTGAATCTGCAGATAGCGACAATCTTTGGATTCCATTTGAAAGCGAGCCAACTCTGCAGTTTGATCCCTGTCTCTGCCATGGCCAGAGTAGCGGTAGGCTGCCAGTTTGAGGTTGCTGTTCCAGTGGTGGCGACTGTTGGCAGGACTACTACTGATGACCTCGGCCTGTTCGTCAGTGTAGCTGCCAGAGGTCTGTGTATTCATCTGTAACTGGAGATGAGGCTGCCAGTGGGTGAGAGCATTTTCCAGATCTGTGGCGTCCCGGTAATACTCAAGATCATCGCAACACTTCTGAAAAGACTGGTTACTGTCACCAACAATCAGCTGATGCTTATTGCTTTCATGGTGGAAAAACCAGTGCATGCCCTCTTCCCGGAGCAGGCGGTCTATGAAAACAAAATCTGTCTCGTTGTACTGAGCGCAGTAGTTTCGCTCTTTCGGGGAACCACTGTTTTTAAAAGTACAGTCGCCACCCAGACCGTGTTCACTTAGAAGGCTGGTGATGATTTTCTTGCTGTTCTGGTTTTGAAAAATACGACAATTATCCCTTAAATCCAGGAGTTGCAACCATGGTCTTAAAGTTAGTCGACAGGTTTGCAGATTATCTGCTTCCCGGCTGTGTAGCAGAGCAATATCTGTGATGACGCCATGAAAATTCCGTGCTTGCTGACGACTGCCCTGCAGGCCCGGTCTATAGTTGATGGCCATCGACTGACCCAGCAGGTCGGGAGCTTCCGGCTGATCGTAGAGAAGGTCTGCTTCCATTACGAAAGTTTGGCAGACATGCTCGTCGACAATGAGTCGATTCAGTATCCACTGCTGGCCATCTTCTGACGTGGCGGTAAGTGGGCGAATATTTGGTGTCAGTTGTCCTGCAGTTTTGGTCATTGTGGAATGATCAAGTTACTAACAGGCAAGAGGATAGATGAGCATGCTCGTGTTGATGTCAGTTTCTTCAGATTCAGGAGCAGCGATGTCAGCATGGTGGCAAAAACTGTTGCTGGTTTTTGTTGCAGGAGTGCAGTTGTTCGGCTGTGTTGGCGATCAAACCGTGGTTATACCAAAACCTCTGCTTGAAGAGCAGATAAATACAGTTCCACTGTTGTATCCGGGAGCGCCGCTGGCTGAACATTCCCTGGGGGGAGTGCGTGTAAACAAAAGTGAGAGTAACCAGCAGGCATGGAATGACTGGTTAATGTGGTTGAAAGAACCGCCTTTGGTAAAACAGTTAACCCCTCTGAACATCAGTTCTGGAAATCTTGAGCAGCTGAGAATAGTCTTCGAAGACTGGCTGCAATGGCTGAATAAACAGGCTAACGATGACAATGTTGTGGCTCAGGTTTCTGTCGGTATGTTGCAGCAGGCTGATGTCTTGCACTCCGAGACAAACGACAGTGGACAGTTCTGGTTGAGCAAGGCAGCCGCAAAAGGAAATGGCTTTGCCGCATGGCAATTGGCCAGAAGTTTATTGCAGGACAGTTCTGTTAATGGGCCTGCCCGCAAGGTTGATCCGGCTGTTCTTGAAAAATGGTTACTGTTGGCCGCGGAAAAAAATATACCCCAGGCACCAGTAGCTCTGGCCAGGCTTAACCGCGATGGTTTTTCTCTGGTTCAAAACGTCAGCAAATCAAGACAATGGTATGAAGAGCTGACGGCACAAAATAAAAAGCGGGAAGTCAGGATTAATGCCTGGCAAAACCTTGGATTGATGGACTGGTTTGGCATTGGTAAAAAAGCTAATGAAACTTCGGCGGTTGCTCACTGGAAGCGGGCTATAGACTTCAACGACCCTCAGGCTGCGTATCTGACAGCTTTGTCCAAAACGGGATTAGATGTAAATACGCGTGAACATTATCTCAAACTGGCAACCAGAAAAGGTATTTATCAAGCCTATAACCAGTTAGGCCTCAGCCGCTGGAGCCAAAAGGAGTATACGTCGGCAGTCAGCTGGTTTGAGTATGGGGATAAAGTGGGGGATGCCAAAGCGACTTATAATCTCGGACGCTGTTATTTTGAGGGACTTGGGCGTTCCCCTAATGCCCATAAAGCCCTGATAAATCTCTATCACGCTGCAGGTGCAGGCCGTACTGATGCTAACAGGTTGGTCGGGTTTTTGTTCTGGCAGGGAGCGGAGGGCGGTCCGGTTGATTTTAAAAAGGCTCGACAGTTTTTTTCCAGTGCTGCCGGGGACGGTGATCTGTACAGCCTGTATGCGCTGGGTCTCATTTATGGTGTAGGGCAAGGTGTACCCAGAGATCTTATCGTTGCCTGGTCCAATTTCTCCGTTGTCGCCGCATGGGGTTTTCATGAGGCGGCGACCTTAAGGGATCTGGTTGCCAGTCATATGACCGAGGCTCAGCGTGAAGCCGGTCGCAGTCGAGCCCAAACTCTTTTCGACAACTACAGACAATTGGATGTTATTCAAGAAATCACACGACAAATTCCTCCTGTTGCGGTTTCTCTGGTAAAGCCTAAAGCCTGATCTATGCTCTCTCTGCTTCACCGGTATTTTTATAGTTTGTTTTTATAGTTTGTTTTTATAGAGAGCCCGACTGTCGCTTATGTTTCTGAAACCCTCAGACCTTGAAAGTCTTTTGCAGCCCTGCTCAGACGAAAGGCCTGCCGGGTGTGATATTCGTGTGGATCGCAGTACCTTCCGACCACTTCGTAACCAATACAATGCCGCCAAAACCAGCTTTCGCCAGCTGCTTCAGGAACCTGATGCTGAAGTTCGCGATGACTTACACAAGGTAACCAGCCGTAGTTGGGAAGGGATGTCTGGTAAGTTAATTGAAATATTGACCAGCAAAACTAAAGATTTGGAGCTGGTTTCATGGTTATGCGAAAGCCAGTTGTTTGGACAAACCCCTTGGGTAAGTCTGAAGGTGTCAATGGATTTATTGGATCAGATTATTGAACTGTACTGGCAGGATTGTCATCCAGGTGCAGTCAATAACGAAACTTCCGATCAGGATACGGCTCCGGATATTACCAAAAGAGTTGCACTTTTACGGATGCTGTTCGGGGAAGGCAATGACAGTGGCGTTCTGGTTTTGCCGGTGCGTATGGCTCCTCTGATAGGTTCAACGACACTGGCAGACTTACTTGCGGCAGAACATAAAGGCCAGTCTGAGACCATAAAAGCAACCCTGATTTCCACCCTCAATGGTGAAGAAGAAATTTTACGTGAACGAGTGATACTGTTTTATGGATTAGAGCGCCAGATACAAGAAATAGACAAAAGGTTATTGAGCCTTTGTGGCAGTGTTTGGCCAGCCGGTGGTATCCAGCCCTTCAGTGGTCTTATAAAAACCCTGATTCGCTGGTTGGATTTTATCTGTTCAGACCAGATTTCCGATTGGCCTGATGGCTTGCCATCAGGGAATGCTCAATCTCCACAGACTCAGCCCCAGGTGGACGTAGCACAGGAAAGTACGGCTGCAGAAAATGGTATAGCCACAACTGGAGTAGAGCCAGCGGCTGTCGAAAATGCAATGCCGGAACAGAGTCAAACCCAGCCATCGTGGACAGAAGGGTACGGACAGGTTGTCGGGCATCAAACCGAAGTTGTAAGTGGTCGGGTAGATGCATATCAACAGCTGCAGAAGCTGGCAGACTATTTTCGTTGGGCGGAACCCCATAGTCCTGTTGTCTGCTTATTAGACAGAGCCCTCGCCTGGGGGCAGATGTCTGTGACCGAACTGATGCAAGAACTTCTTAAGGGTCATCAGCATGCATTGGAAAGAGTTGATGACCTTACCGGGCTGTTGGCGATGCGTGCCGGTTCGGCATCAGCATCAGGCAGACTCAATTTTCACTTTGTGCCAGATGACTCGGTGAATAATGGTTTAACAGATAGAAACGTTGTACCTGAAGCTGCTCCCTCAAGCCCATCCCCTGGAGGTTGGGATAACATGATGGAAAATACTCCTCATACCGAGCAAATATCCAAGCCAAGCAGCACTCAGAATACGGCCTCTGTTGAAAATACCGACTCCATGACTGATGAGATGTCTGATCATCAGCCTCCGGAACTAGCCGGCACAGCCGGAGATATTAACCAGCAACTGATTTAGGAGGCCTATAGTCATGGCCAGTCTCTATATGCGCATTGGTACTGATAATGTGAAAGGTGGTGCGACTGCGGAATATACCGGTGGCGACGATATGTCCAAACAGGGCTGGTTCGCGATTAAGAGCTTTTCCTGGGGTGCGGTGCGCTCTGTGGGAATGGATATCGGTAACGGTATGAACCAGGATTCCGGAATGGTGGCCATGAATGAGATGACTGTGACCAAAGAGGTTTGCGGTGCATCTGAACAACTGCTATCTGGTCTCTATATGCCTGGTGATGAGGGCAAAATCATTGATTTAATCTCCACCAAGCCAGACAGGTCTGGCCAGGGATCCCAGGTCTATCTGCAGATCAAGATGGAAAAAGCACGACTGGTGTCTTACAACGTCAGTGGCAGTGACGGTGCGGCACCTTTTGAAAGTTTGGCTATTGCTTATAACACCATCAAAGTGAAGCACTGGCATGAAGCTGAAGGCGGCAAGCTTGAGGCTGGTGGTCTAGTGGCGTACGACTTGCCAACGGGCAAAGTGATCTCCGGGAAGAAGTAACCGGTAACCTAATTCTCTGATGTCTACACGAGGAGGCAGTTATGCCTGTCAGTTCACAGCATAAACGTGTTCGCAAGAACCGGGTCAGCATTACTTATGATGTGGAAACCAATGGTGCCGTGGAAACTCGGGAACTGCCTTTTGTCGTTGGGGTTATTGGAGATTTTGCCGGTAATAAACCGGAAGAAAAACGCCAGTCTATGGATGAGCGAGAATTCACCCAGATTGATAAAGATAACTTCAACAATGTTATGGGACGTATTGGCCCTGAGTTGTCCCTCAAAGTCGATAACACCCTGACTAAAGAAGAAAGTGATAGTGAGATTCAGGTTGATTTGAAGTTCCGAACCATGAAGGACTTCGAGCCGGAACAGATTGTGAATCAGGTAGAACCACTGCGAAAACTTCTGGAAACCCGCAATAACCTCAAGGTTTTGTTGAGCAAGGCTGATCGTTCCAAGGATCTGGAGAAACTACTGCAGGATGTTCTGAAAGACACTGAGGCTTTAGGAAACCTGTCGAAAGAGCTCGGCATTGGCGAAGGTGCATCTGAGGGAGGTGACGAGTAATGGCTGAAGAAAAAGCTGCTGAAGCCGCAGGCGAAGAGGCGGCCAAAGAAGACCTTGGTTTTCTTGATCAGGCTATTTCAGCTACCAGTTATACACCGGCTGATACCACCAAGGAGTTATTGTCGGCTCTGACAGAGCAGGCGATGGCCGGTGCAGTTGTTTGGGATAAGAACCTGACCAAAACCATTGAACAGGCAGTGGCTGCCATTGATAAAACCATCTCAAAACAGTTGTCTTCTATTATGCATGCTGATGAATTCCGGCAGCTGGAAGGAAGCTGGAGAGGGTTGAGCAAGCTTATTCGGGAATCAGAGGTCGGGCCGGACTTAAAGGTCAGGATCTTTGATACCAAGCGTGATGAGTTGTTGGATCAGTTTGAAGATGCTCCATCTATAGATCGCAGCCTGTTTTTTAATAAGGTTTATCAACATGAATTTGGAACAGCTGGTGGTGAACCCTATGGCATCATGATTGGTGATTTCTATTTCAGTCATGCGGAAGAAGATGTTGCCCTGCTACGGTATATGGGAGAGGTGTGCGCTGCCAGTCACTCGCCGTTTATTACCGGGGCCGGTTCAGAAATTTTTGAATACGGCAGTTTTCAGATGTTTAATGAAGGGCGTCCGGTAGCTGCTGGATTTGATGCCCCTTCCTATGCCAGCTGGAATGCTCTGCGCAATAGCGATGATGCTCGTTATATTTGTATGACTATGCCGAAAGTGATGGCACGGCTTCCTTATGGCAAGAGTACAACCTCAGTGAAAAGCTTTGACTTTGAAGAGTTTGAACTGGATGCCCATGGTGATCCTAAACCCGGCGGTCAGAATGACTTTGTCTGGAGCAATGCTGCCTGGGAAATGGGGTTGAATGCGACTCAGGCATTTACCCGTTTTGGCTGGTGCACCGCTATTCGGGGCAAGGACAATGGCGGTATGGTAGAGAACCTGCCCAATTTTCTTTACACCTCTGATGCTGGCGACAAGGTTCAGCAGTGCCCCACCGAAATCAACCTTACGGATGAACGGGAAAAGGAATTGAGTGACCTTGGTTTCCTCCCTCTGATTCATTACAAAAACAGTAATTTCGGTGTGTTTATGGGGGCACAGACAATTCAAAAACCCAGAACCTATACCGAGCCTTCAGCCACAGCCAATGCCGCTATCTCCGCACGACTTCCTTATATTATGGCTAGCAGTCGTATAGCTCATTACCTCAAAGTAATCGGACGGGATCAGGTTGGTTCCAACAAAACCCCTGAAGATGTGCAGAAATACCTGACATCCTGGATCGGTCAGTATGTCAATGCGAATGCCATAGGAGATGAAGCAAGAGCGACACACCCCCTGAGAGAAGCTCGTATCGATGTTATTGAGCAACCTGGACGCCCCGGTTGTTATTCTGCTGTGGCTTTTTTACGGCCATGGCTACAAATGGAGGAGTTGACTACATCTCTGCGTATGGTTGCTGAAATTCCAGGATAAGAAGGAGTTCGGGAGTGGTCGACTATGACCGGTTTACCGTCGTTGTTCTGGGAATGCTAGCGGAACTGGATGACCAAATCAGCCAGCAGCTGGATGTTATTCTTGCGGACAAACAGCTGCAGGAACTTCATGGCCGCTGGCTGGCGCTCTGGTCGCTTGTTGATTTGAGCATTGATCACCGGCAGGTGTTGCTGAAAATCATGCACTGTACTTGGGATGAACTAGCCGACAACCTGAACCGATCCGTCGATATTGAGCGGTCGTGGTTGTATGACCGCCTTGGCCGAAAAGAACTCAACACTCCGGGCGGTTTGCCATTTGGACTCTTACTTGCCGATTATTTTCCCTCTTCTGATCCGGGAGGAATTCTCTCTTCCGGAGATGACCTGTTCACTTTACAGATGCTGGCTTCCGTTGGTGCTGTGGCTTTGTGTCCGGTTGTGGTGTCTATACAAGATCAGTTCTTTGGCAGTTGCGATGATCGCCTGCTTGTTTCTGCCGGTCGATTGGAGCGTGTCATTAACAGTGAAGATTTCCATAGCTGGCAACTCTTGAGGAAAACCCGGGAAGCGGCTTTTCTTGGTGTTGCCTGGCCAATGCTGTTGTACCACTGTGATCGGAGTGAATGCATGGGGTTTTGCTATCGCAGCCATGCATCTTCCAGTCATACATTACAGGTAGGGGCTGGATGGGCGTTCGCCTGTATTGTTATGCGGGAGTATGACCGCTGTCACTGGTTCGGTTTTTTGCGTAACTGTGATGCTGATGTTGATGGTGGCGGTCGGGTAGCTGCAGGATCTCGAGCATCATCTCAAAATCTGTTTATGCAGGCCGTCGCGAGTATTCGGTTGAGTGAATACCTTGAGAATACTTTTCACCAGTTAGGGTTTCTGGTGGCAGGTACCCGTTACCTGTCGAATACACTCGCTTTTCACAATAATAATTCTGTTATGGCTTGCGGCAACAGCACCGATGAACAAATACATGGGCTTTTACAAAGTACATTGATAGGTTGTCGGTTTGCCCACTATCTGAAAGTGCTCGTGCGGGATCGCATAGGTTCGTTTGACAGTACTGGCGATTGTGAGCGTTATCTGAGTCGCTGGCTGCAACGTTATGTGAGTGATGTGGATTACGGTGAAGACAGTATTATGGCTCGTTTTCCCCTCAAGCAGGCGCGAGTTCGGCTTGAGCTCGACCCGCGAGGCGTCGGCCGTTATCGCTGTACTGTTTATTTGCAGCCACAGTATCAGTACGACCAGATGGATTCCGAGATTGTTGTTCACACTGATATGGCCTCCGAAACTGTTGGAGGCCAAAAGTGACAGCATTTCTTGAAGCTTTTACCGGAGAGTTCCTTCAGGTATCCGGTGACCCAGAGCGAAACTCAGTGGTTATCGCCATCCTTATGTTGTTGGGATCACGGCAGACCGATATGTACCCCTCCGAAAATATGAAAGCCCTGGAATCTTCCATTCTTAATTTTGGTGTTGGCGATCTTCATCGCCTGCGAAACACCCGGCAGATAGACAGCTACTGTGATGACCTGGCCCAGCGTATTCTTATCTTTGACAAGAGGGTTGCAGCAGCATCAGTTCGTACAGCTCGTGATGACGAGATGACGGGGGATACTCTGAAATTATTGATTACTGTTCGTCTGGCTGGGCAAGATAATCCGATTGGTTTTGCCACGGATATTCGGTTGACCGATGGTAACTGTGATATCAGGGAGACAGGTAGTGAGTGATTCCCTGCTGCAGTATTACAGTCGTGAGCTTGAGCATTTGCGTATAAGGGCACGACAGTTTTCCGAGTCTCATCCGGGTACGGCAACTCGACTGGGTATGGCGGGTGAGCATATTGCTGACCCCCATATGGAACGTCTGCTGGAAAGTATTGCCTTTCTCAATGCCAAACTGGAGAAGCGGCTTGATGACAGCTACCCGCAGTTAGCCGAAGCGCTCTTAAAGCGACTTTTCCCCCATTACCTTCGTACTATACCGTGCATGGCAATGGCGGTTATCAAACCTGATCCAACCCTGAAGCAGGTGACCAGGATACCGGAAGGTACACGCTTCGAAACCAAAAGCGATGGACAGTCTCTGACGTTTACCACCGCTTGGGATATCCAGCTAACGCCATTGGAAGTTCAGTTTGCCGAGCTGGAACAAGCGCCGTTCAATTTCTCTCCACGAGCGCCCGCATCTGCCATGCTGCACCTGCGATTGGCTGGCTCAGATTCAGACTTGCAGATCGCCAACCTGAATCTTGACTGGTTAACCTTTCACTTTGACTGTGAACCAACACTCAGGCGCAGTTTATTCGATCTGATTATTGGTGCGCTGAACGGCATTATTATCAGTGGAGGCAGTGCAGGTGAGGGGCGGTATCTTGATACCAGTCATCTGCAGCCTGTTGGTGAAAACCTGTCCCTGCTTCCGGAACCTGCGGTTAGCTTTTTTGGCTTCCAACAGCTTATGGAGGTTCTGGCATTCTCCGAAGCTTTTATGGGCTTTACCCTATCGGGCTTGCGGCCACTTCTTGCCCAACTGGGATGTCGTGAGCTGAATATTTATTTTTTGCTGCGGGAAGCTTCCCCGGAATTGTCCAGAGTTATTCGGGGTGATCGATTTAAAACAGGTTGTGTTCCAGTTGTTAATCTTTTCCCTTGCCAGGCTGAACCACTGGTAATGGATTATGGTCGTATGCGGGAAAAGATAATTCCAGATGCCATGGCCGGTGATAATCTGGAAGTGTGGGCAATTAACCAGGTTACAGAAATAACCCGGCATGTTCCCCAGTCTATTCCACCACTTTACGGGAAAAAGTTTGGTGACAGTGACACCGGGCTTTACTGGCTGGAAGTTGGAGGAAGGGACGCCTACGGGCGGCAGCACAGTTATCTGACAATTTCTGATATTGATTATAATCCTGTAATAGATGATCGTCGTGTATTTGCCATAGAAACATGGTGCAATAATGGTAATTTTCCACGTTCACTGGGAAGTGGTACCCAGCTGACCTGCCTCGATAACATTGAGGTGAGTGGCAAAGTTTATCTTCTGGACAGCCCAACCTCTCAAAAACTCCCTCCGACAGGTTACGAAGCGGCCTGGGCTTTGCTGGCACATCTACAGCTGAACTATGAAGACATTTTTGTCGATCGGCATCCGGAGCAAAGCCTGAGGCTGTTGCTGCGTATGTATATGCGTGGTCAGAATGCTGAAGGGGATGCCTGGATTGAAGCTTTGCAAAAAATAACGGCGGAACCTGTCACCGCCCCAGTTCATATCGGCGGTTACCATTGCCTGGCCCGCGGCATGAAAATCAAGATCTGTATAGACCCTGACCCTTTGCGTGAATCTTCTCTGTATCTGTTGATCCACACGCTGGATCGTTTGGCGGCTAACTATGCCGGTTTTGACAGTTTTCTACAGCTGGAGTTTTCCCTCCAGGGGCAGCATGGAGTCCATACCCAGTGTCGTCGTCATCAAGCTCGTCAGGCCGGACTGTAATCCGGCGACTGCAGGAAGATGCTTCCTGCTTTGAGCTGGAGCAGATATACCGGATTTTTCGCCAGCTGGCTCGCAAGAGTGGCCAGAAGCAATCTGTAAAAGCTGTTGTTCGGGCTGTACCACGGTATTCACAACAAGAAGTTTTGAGTGTGGAATCTGTTCGCTCAGGGTGGGCTGTGGAATGTGCCGCGGAGGCTTTAACTGGTTCCAGGGGAGTATTGCCTCATTATCTGCGTGATGCATCTTTAGCGACTGAAGTGGAAGGCGGCGACCGCTCCATGGGGGAGTTTCTGGCTTTGTTTGAAGCTCCCTGGCTGGAACGCGTTGCCCGTAGCCGGGTGAAGTACGACCTCTGTGCGCAGACTGAAATGCAATGTGGGCAATTGAGAGGGATGCCTCCACTTGACGATTTGCTCTTGCATTTGCTGCCAGGAGGCCAGAAATCCTCGAATAAAGAGCGTGACCTGTTTCGCTTTGCCGGTATGTTCAGTTTTGGCCGTCGTAACCTCGAAGGGTTGCGATTGATTCTTTGCGATTACTTTAATCTCCGCATTATTGTCCGTGCGGCCTCTGTCCGTCGTCACCGTATCGACCCGGATGCTTTGGCGGTCATTGGGCTCTCTGGTAAAAATTGCAGCTTGGGGCGCGGGGCGCCATTAGGTTTAAGTGGTTTCCTGGATAGCTGGCGTGTCGATGTGTTGCTAATGCCGCGGGATAAAAGGCAACTGCGTTCTACACTGGATTCTGATGATCTACCCCGTGCGATCAAAAAGGTGACCGATCTGTACCTTGGGGATAGAACACCTTCTGCCGTTTTTGTGATGGCACGCCGCCGATTCCTTAAACGTCCGGTAATCAGCAGCCAGAAGCCACAGTGTCAGCTTGGCCAGAGTGTGTGTCTGGCACCAGAACGATATCCTGAAGGTGTCGTGAGAATTCGTTTACGAGTCTAAGCCTTGACCAGGACTTGCTTTTTGAACAGGAGTAATTGTTATGTTCATGGTTAATCTCACCAAACTCGTTGCCAGGCTGGATACAGGTATGCGCCGGGCTCTGGAAGTTGCAGCCGGAGATGCAATGGGACGAGGGCACCATGATATTGAGATAGAGCACTGGTTCAAGGCGTTGCTGACCGAGCGCAATCCGGAACTGACGCAGATTATTGATGGTATGCAGCTGGATCGAAGTCGTTTCGATGATGATCTTATCACTCGGCTCAATTGTTTTCGTATCGGGAATGACCGCCAACCCGGCTTGTCATCAGCGTTGGTTGAGCTGGCAGAAAGCGCTTGGCTCATTGCTTCGGTGAACTACAACCGGCAATCCATATCTGCGGTTGATTTATTGCTGGCAGAACTGGATAGGGAAAACAAAAAGTTAGAGGGAGAAAAACTTACAGAAGAATTTGAGAAAATCTCTATTGAGAGCTTGAAGAAAGCTGCTGCAGGCATCAGTCGCACCAGTGATGCGAAAGAACAAGGTGAAGACGCTCCCGGAAAATCGGGAGGAATAGAAGATGGCGGGGCTTTGGAACGTTTTACCATCGATCTGATCGCACAAGCCAAAGCAGGGGATCTTGACCCAGTGATTGGGCGACACAGTGAAATTCGCAAAGCTATAGATATTCTCTGCCGCAGACGGCAAAACAACCCTTTGCTTCTGGGTGACCCCGGAACGGGTAAAACAGCCATCGTGGAGGGGCTGGCGCAGGCGATTGTGGCAGAGGAAGTGCCTGATCGACTAAAAGGTGTTCATCTGCACACTTTGGATCTGGCGCTGTTGCAGGCGGGAGCCAGTATTAAGGGTGAATTTGAGAACCGTTTGAAAGATGTGATTCGTGAAGTCCAGCAGTCTGCTGAACCCGTGATTGTTTTCATTGATGAAGCTCATACCCTGATTGGTGCAGGAGGAGCCAGTGGTCAGCATGATGCGGCTAATTTGCTGAAGCCTGCACTCGCACGGGGAGAATTCAAAACAGTCGCCGCGACCACCTGGACGGAATATCACCAGTATATGGAAAAGGATCAAGCCCTGGCTCGACGTTTCCAGGTTGTTAGAGTCGGCGAGCCAGCAGCTAGCGACTGTGTGCAGATATTACGTGGGCTTTCGGCATCTTTGGAGAAACACCATGGTGTGCGGGTTATGGAAGAAGCCATGCAGGCTGCGGTGAATCTCACCGTCCGTTATCTTCCAGCACGACGATTGCCTGACAAAGCTATCAGTGTTCTGGATACTGCTTGCTCCAGAGTGGCTTTAGGGCGACATGCCCGGCCGGAGCATATTGAATTACTGGAGCAAGAACAGCGTCGTCTGAAACAAGAATATGCATCAAGAGAAAGAGAGGCATTGGTGGTCGATGGTGCAGATGAGAAGCTGCCCGAGTTGAAGCTAAGGCTGGATGAAATCAGTGCCCAGCTGGAGGAACTGCAAAGCCAGTGGGAGACAGAGGAAGCGCTGGTTTCCGAAATGACTGAGCTGCAACAATCCATTGATCAGCAATATTCAGAAGGTGTGGAAAAGGTTGACCAGGCACTGCGTAACCAGTACCGGGAATGCAGGGAAAAGCTGATGGTTTGTCAGGGGGAACAAGGGCTAATGCCAGCAGTGGTGGAAGAGCCTGTTATTGCCGATGTGTTGTCTTCATGGACGGGCATCCCACTGGGCAATATTGTTTCCGATGAAATGAATCGTCTGCGGACATTGGAGGAGCGTTTATCAAACCGGGTTATTGGCCAGAAACATGCGCTTTCTGCAGTGGCAGAAAGCTTGCGAGTAGCAAGGGCTGGTTTGATCGATCCTTCTAAACCAATTGGCGTGCTGTTTTTCTGTGGCCCCAGCGGAACCGGGAAAACAGAAACCGGTTTGGCACTGGCCGATATCCTGTTTACCGGTGAGCAGGATATGGTCACCATCAATATGTCGGAATTCAAGGAAGAGCATAAGGTTTCCATGTTGCTTGGAGCCCCCGCTGGTTATGTGGGTTATGGCGAAGGCGGTGTGTTGACTGAGGCTGTGCGTCGCAATCCTTACTGTATTCTGATGCTGGATGAATTTGAAAAGGCTCACCCGGGTGTACACGATATTTTCTACCGTATTTTTGATAAGGGGCGAGTCAGTGACAGCGAAGGGCGGGAGGTCGATTTTCGCAACACCCTGATTATTCTCACCTCTAATGCTGCTGCCAGGGATATTGCTGAAGCCTGTCCTCTTGACGGTGAAGACGACGAAAGCTGGCCTGAAACACAGGATTTACTGAAAACTATTCGTCCCACTCTAGAACAGTATTTTAAGCCAGCCTTTCTCGGACGGATTGAAACCATTCCATTTTATCCGCTCACCAAAGAACAATTGAAAACTATTGGTGGGATGGCCATGAAAAAACTATCACGTCGGGTTGAAGATCATTATGGTGCCAGTTTTTCCTGGGAAGATGAGGTGCTGGAGCGGTTGGTGAGTCTATGTGATGACCCCAATATCGGTGCCCGAGCTATTGAGCATGCTATCAATCGAAAATTGATGCCGCAGCTGGCAACGGCTTGTATTACCCGTTTGGGGGAACGTGAGGATATTTCCAGCATTACAGTTCGCTGGGATTCTAAAACCGATGAAGTGGTGCCAGAAATTTCCTAGGAAGAATGAAATGTTGGGTTACCCAGATCAGTGATTAACCCAACAAATATTATAAGAAAGACTGAATCAGTGGTTCATGACCTGCCTGCGCACATCCGCCCAGTTTGATCCTTCCTCAGCAACGCGATCTTCAATTTGCTGAAAACGACTAATTTCCTCGTCTGTGAGGAAGTGCAAACAATCTCCACCGAAAAACCACAACAGATCACGAGGGACGACCGGAGTCAGCTGAGGATGGTTGCCAATAAAACTGAATAGCCAGTTCTGGCCTAGGTGCCAGCCGTTAGCCTGATCGGTATCCAGCTCATTGCAGGCCTGGTGTAAATTTTCCATCAGTTCTTGCTGCTGCTCTTCCTGCACGACTTCTGCCAAAGCTTTAGGTAGCTTTTCAACAAACTCTGCCAGTATCGCCCGGTGAAAAGAGAAGGAATCTGTGGGTTCGGTGGTCATGGTATTTCCCCGGAAATCGGCACACGTTAGACAAGCTGTTGTACTCGGTCAATAGGGACAAACAGGATTACTTGCAAAAGTTGGTCATCATTTAAAGCTAAATATTATAAGATCGCGGCTCACATTAGTTTTTAGTCATATCGGAGTGACATGGCAGACGCCCTTACGATTCGCGATTTGCGAAAAACTTACGACAATGGTCATGAAGCCCTGAAGGGCATTGACTTGACTGTCGGTCCGGGGGATTTCTTCGCTTTGCTGGGGCCGAACGGTGCCGGTAAGTCGACCACTATCGGTATTATTTCCTCACTGGTTAATAAAACATCCGGCCTTGTAGATATCTTTGGTTACGACATCGATCGGGAACTGGTGAAGGCCAAATGCCAGCTTGGGGTGGTACCTCAGGAGTTTAATTTCAACCAGTTTGAAAAAGTTCAGGATGTTGTCATTACTCAGGCGGGTTATTACGGCATTGCCGGGAAAGAAGCCCGCAAACGTTCTGAAAAGTATCTGAAACAATTGGGGCTCTGGGATAAGCGTGATACCCAGTCCCGTATGTTGTCTGGCGGTATGAAGCGCCGTTTGATGATAGCCCGGGCTTTAATTCACGACCCACGCCTTTTGATTCTTGATGAGCCAACAGCCGGAGTCGATATTGAATTACGCCGCAGCTTGTGGGAGTTCGTTCAGGAAATCAACGAGGCTGGTACAACCGTTATTCTCACTACCCACTATCTCGAAGAAGCCGAACAGATGTGCCGCAATATCGCCATTATCAATGAGGGGGATATTGTTGAAAACACCAGCATGAAAGAGCTTCTGTTGAAGATTGATCGAGAAACCTTCTATCTGGATGTGAAGCAGGAAGTTCCTGCGCAGGCAAAGTTTACCGGGTACGACGTACGCCGTGTGGATGATCACACTCTGGAAGTGGGAGTGAATAAAACCCAGGGTTTGAACGGGTTGTTCCGACAGCTAAGTGATTATCAGGTGGAAGTGGTCAGTATGCGCAACAAATCAAACCGTTTGGAAGAGCTGTTTGTTGATATGACCAAGCGTTGAACTCTCGGTTGAACACTCGGTTGAACAATCGCAATAAATAATGAATTAAGGCTTTGATAAAGCCATTTTAAGACCTATTGAGAATTCAAAGATAAGATGGGAATACATCAGAACTGGATTGCTTTTTGCACCATTTTTATTAAAGAGGTGCGGCGCTTTTTGCGTATTTGGCCTCAGACGCTGTTGCCCCCGGCTATTACTACGGGATTGTACTTCGTCATTTTTGGTCATGTGATTGGCTCCCGCATTGGCACCATGGGGGGCTTCGATTATATGACCTTTGTCGTGCCCGGGCTGGTTATGATGTCAGTGATCACCAACAGCTATTCAAATGTATCTTCCAGTTTTTATAGCAATAAATTCCAGAAGAGTGTTGAAGAGCTACTGGTTTCGCCAGTGCCCAACTGGATTATTTTGGTCGGTTATGTGGCTGGTGGCGTTTCCCGAGGTTTGATGACCGCTACTATTGTTATCATCTTGTCGTTGTTTTTTGTGGATTTTCAGGTTTTTAATATAGGCATCACTTTGCTGGCAGTGTTGCTCACTGCGCTGATGTTTGCCCTGGGTGGCTTTATTAATGCTTTGTTTGCCAACAGCTTTGATGATGTTTCCATTGTGCCAACCTTTGTTTTGACACCGCTGACCTATCTGGGTGGTGTGTTTTATTCGGTGTCTGTTCTGCCCGAGTTCTGGCGTGGCTTGTCACAGATTAACCCCATACTGTATCAGGTGAATGCTTTCCGTTACGGCATGCTGGGCTACAGTGGTGTAGTCGATCTGGTTATGGCGTTTGCCATTATGATGGTGACTGTGGCCGTGCTGTTTGCAGTATCCCTGCATCTGCTGAATAAAGGTAAAGGACTGAGAAGTTGATCCGTGAGTGTGACCTATGAGTAATACTGTTAACGATTCCCCCCTTGGCCAGCACAGCGAGTACATCAGCGAATATGATGCTGACCTCCTGTTCGCCATTCCCAGAGCTCCAAAATGGGAAGCTCTTGAGCTGGATGGTCAGTGCCTGCCGTTCACTGGCACAGACACCTGGAATGGCCCTGAACTGTCTTGGCTTGATAGCAAAGGCAAACCTGTGGTGATGGCGGGTGTGTTTGTTCTGCCTGCCAACTCTCCCAATATTATTGAGTCTAAGTCCTTCAAGTTGTATCTGAACTCTTTTAACCAGACGCACTTCTCTTCTTCCTCTGTGGTCAGGGATACCATGGCCAAGGATCTTTCTGCTGCAGCTGGAAAACCTGTTGAGGTACGACTGCAAAGTCTTGGGGAAGTCCAACAGCAAGGTATTGAACCCGTTGCTGGAGAGTGTATTGATGGGCTGGATGTGACCATTGATACCTACACTTTGGAGCAGGGTTTTCTGGAGTCAGATAAAGAACAGGTTGTCAGCGAAATTCTGCATACCAATCTTCTCAAGTCCAACTGTCCAGTAACCGGTCAGCCTGACTGGGGTACGTTGGTTATTGATTACACGGGGCCGAAGTTGAACCGGGAAGGGCTATTAAAGTATATCTGTTCTTTCCGCCAACATCAGGATTTCCATGAGCAGTGTGTTGAACGCATCTTTATGGACATTAAACGACTCTGTGGAGCCCAGAAGTTAACTGTTTACGCACGCTATGTAAGGCGGGGTGGTCTGGATATTAATCCATGGCGCAGTGACTGTGGTTCCGAGGATAAAAACCAGCGACTGGCTCGTCAGTAGAAATGTATGAAACAGGCAACACCTGCTGCCTGTTTCATTGGCGTATTTATGTTTCGTTGCTGAAGGCTGGCTCCTTCAATTGCCTTGCAGCTTTATTCAGTGCGCGAATTGCCTTATTGCGTTCAATAGGGTCCAGTCTCGCCGAATCCATATAGAGCGAAAACCCCTGCAGCTCTTCATCAATCCAGCTTGGGTTGGCACCCAGGTCTTTTCTGAAATCAATTACCTGATAAACAGACATGGGCTGCTGAACACCTTTTATCATAATGGGTTTTGAGCGGCGGCACATGATCTGGTTTTCTATCAGTGCATAGGTTTCTTCTGAGATAAGAATCTCATTAGATCCTGCAAGAGCTTCTAAGCGGCTGGCAAGATTTACCGTGCGGCCAACCAACGTGTAATCCATACGCTCACGGGTGCCAAAGTTGCCGACATTGCAGTAGCCGGTACTGATGCCCATGCGGATATTCAGGC
>NZ_CAMZOG010000047.1 GCF_947331445.1 Parendozoicomonas sp. Alg238-R29
AAGAGCTGCAAATAGCAGCTGAGTTTCCCCACCCTGAATCCTTTGATGCCTTTTATCGAAACATCCCGGAAGAGTGGGTCAAAGAAACTGTCGCCCAAACTGGTCGGAGCAGTGTACGTAATCGTCGCTTTCCTGCTAAACAAGCAATATGGCTGGTTATCGGTATTGGCCTGATGCGCAACAGCTCTATTCCAAACGTTTGCGACAATCTTAACCTGGCATTTCCGGGGATAACCAACAACTGGGCTACGCTTCAGGTCAGGGCTCATTCCCTTCGGTACTGGCTGTTGCCTTAATGTCTGTTCACAGCCATCTGATCAGCGATGCCGCGTTTGACCCTGTATCGCAAAGTGAAGATTCATTATGCTCAGCAGTTGGTTGATGCCCATCAAAAGCAGGTTACGCTGTACGGTTGAGGAAGAGTTTACCGAATGGTCAGATCAAAGGGTTCCTGACATCGCTGGTTGACCCTGCACGTTACCCTTTTACAGACTTGGTAAAAGCCTATTGGGCCAGGTGGGAAATTGAACAGGGATATGGTGAGTTAAAACGCTGCAAATCTAAGGTCACAGGGAAAACGATTGATACTGCCAGAGAGACGCAAGAGGGCATACCCGAGGGTAGTCATGAAGAAAACGATTAAATACCCCTTGAAGAAAAGAGCCACTCGCTCTTAAGCGAGTGGCATTAGCCAATGCTCCCCTTTTTGTTGTTTGTCCCAATGAATCAGAGCGTTGGAAGCTCAATATTTTCAAACAGCTCTTCTATATCCGCCTTGTTGTGACGAGAAATCGCCTCATCCACCAGGTCACGAGAAAGGTGCGGAGCAAACTTCTCAATAAACTCATACATAAAGCCCCGCAGGAATGTTCCTCGACGAAAGCCAATATGAGTCACACTGGGCTCAAACAAATGGTTGGCATCCAGCGGTACCAAGTCCTTATCCAGCTCTGGGTCATAAGCCATTTTGGCAACAATGCCGATCCCGAGGCCAAGGCGAACATAGGTTTTAATCACATCAGCATCGGCAGCCGTAAACACAACCTTGGGAGCAATACCTTCCTTGATAAAGGCATCATCTAACCGTGAGCGCCCGGTAAATCCAAACACATAGGTCACAATCGAATACTGGCCAATATCCTGCAGGGTTAATCGAGGCAACTGAGTCAGAGGATGATTACGGGGTACCAGAATGCACCGATTCCATTTGTAGCAGGGCATCATGATCAAATCACTGAACATTTCCAAGGCTTCAGTAGCAATGGCGAAATCCACAGTACCATCAGCTGCCATCTCGGCAATCTGACTGGGGGTTCCCTGATGCATATTCAGGGCAACGTCCGGGTATTTGCCAATAAACTCCTGAATCACATTAGGCAGGGCATAACGCGCCTGGGTATGGGTGGTCGCAATAGACAATGTGCCCTTTTTCTCGTTACTGAATTCCTGGGCGACCTGCTTGATTGATTCTACTTTCCGAAGAATTTCTCCAGCCGTTTCAATAATTTTTTCTCCGGCAGGAGTAATTCTGGTCAGGTGTTTACCACTTCGCGCAAAGACCTCTACCCCTAATTCATCCTCCAGCAAACGGATCTGTTTACTGATCCCCGGTTGAGAGGTGTAAAGGCTCTGGGCAGTGGCCGATACATTAAGGTCATGGTGGGCAACTTCCCAGATATATCGCAACTGTTGAAGCTTCATTCTTTACCTCCGCTCCACCCATATACGGTGAGGGTATAAAAATATAATAAAATATTACTTTATAGAATAGATAGTGGTCGATACATTTGCCAGCAGCCTGAGAAAGAGGAGGTTTTTTTAAAGTGATTCTTCCCAAGTGGCGAAACATAACTAACTGTAGACAATAATTTTAATATGGATGCTCTTCTTTATAACGTTCTACTTTATGCCGCTGCCGGTGCAGGTGTTGGCTTCGCTGTGGGACTAACCGGCATAGGAGGTGGTTCACTGATGACTCCTCTGTTGCTGCTTTTTGGTTTCCCGGCTCCAACAGCCATCGGGACAGACTTGATGTATGCGTCCATTACCAAGTCCAGTGGTGTAGTCGCCCATCATAAGCAGAATACTATCAACTGGAAACTGGTACGTTTGCTGGCTTCCGGTAGTATTCCGGCTTCCCTCTTCACTATCTGGTTGTTAGATAACTATTTCCACAACAGTGAGGCCTATACCCGCATCCTTACCAGCAGTCTGGGCCTGATGTTAATCCTTACCGCCTTGATTTTATTGTTCCGTCGCAGAATCGTTGCTTCAGGAGAGAGTGAAGGCCTGGTGAACTGGCTGCAACGCAAATCTCAATCTGTCACCGTCATTATGGGAATTTTCCTGGGCTTTCTGGTTACTCTGTCTTCTGTTGGCGCGGGAGCCTTCGGTACGGCGATTTTGATGGTTCTTTACCCTGCACTGGCGTCTGTACGCGTCGTTGGTACAGACCTGGCTCATGCGGTGCCACTGACACTGGTGGCGGGATTTGGTCACCTTTTCCTCGGCAACATTGATTTCATGCTTCTAACCTGCCTTTTGATGGGCTCTCTTCCTGCCACGCACTTTGGTGCCAAAATTGGACAACGGCTTCCTGAAGTCCTCCTTCAGCGTATTCTTGCTGTTATCTTGCTGGTTATTGGCATTCGCTACGCGCTCACCTGACGTTCGCCCAAAAACGGGAAAAAACTTATAAAACCAAGCGCTTCCGTGTATTTTTCACAGAAAGATTGTGGGTGACAGTGGTTTTTATTAGAGTGTCACCCACATAACCATGACAAAGCCTTACTGTGGCGGAATACCAGATGACAAGTGAACTCAACAGCCACCCCGTAGAAGACCTTAATATTGAGGCACAAACGGTTCTCGTAACCCCAAAAGACCTCAAGGCCAGCATTCCTCTTTCTGAAGAGATGCGTGAAAAAATCGAGCACAGCCGCAACGTTATTCGCAACATTCTGGAAGGGAAGGATCATCGCCTTTTCGTGGTTGTTGGCCCCTGCTCTATTCACGATGTCAAAGCCGCACACGAATATGCGGAAAAACTCAAAGCGTTGTCTGATGAACTGTCAGACTCTTTGTATCTGGTTATGCGTGTTTATTTTGAGAAGCCAAGAACAACAACTGGCTGGAAAGGCTTAATCAACGACCCAGATATGAACGACTCCTTCCATCTTGAAAAGGGTCTGCGTACAGCGCGCCAGCTGTTGATGGATGTTGTGGAGATGGGGCTGCCTACCTCAACTGAGGCTCTTGATCCTATTTCCCCCCAGTACATCCAGGATTTAATCAGCTGGTCTGCGATCGGCGCTCGCACCACGGAATCCCAGACACACAGGGAAATGGCCAGCGGTCTTTCTTCTGCTGTAGGTTTCAAAAATGGTACAGATGGCGGCCTGACAGTGGCCATCAACGCACTCCAGTCAGTCTCAAGTCCACACCGTTTCCTGGGAATTAATCATCTTGGCCAGGTTGCTGTTACCCATACCAAGGGCAACCCATACGGCCACGTTGTTCTTCGTGGAGGCAATGGCAAACCTAATTACGACTCTGTCAGCGTTGCATTATGCGAGAAAGAACTGGAAAAAGCAGGTCTGAGCGCCAATCTCATGATCGATTGCAGCCATGCGAACTCCAATAAAGACCCAAGTCTGCAACCATTGGTTATGGATAATATTGCCAACCAGATCGTGGAAGGCAACAACTCCATTATCGGCCTGATGATTGAAAGCAACCTTGGCTGGGGTAATCAATCCATCCCTGAAGATCTGAATAAGCTGAAATATGGTGTTTCCGTCACCGATGCCTGCATCGACTGGGAAACTACTGAACACACACTTAGAGACATGGCTGCAAAATTAAAGGATGTACTACCAGGCCGCGACAGATAACGGGAGCGCTTGGATATTACGAGAAAGGCCGGACGCGAGTTCGGCTTTTTTACAAGTCAAGACCAAGTTGGCAGACAGGCAATTCAAACTGGCGGGGCTCGCTATCAACAGGGCGAAGACTTCTCAGCCCTGGCATATTGGCAATACGCTGATCCAGAATCGCTTTACAGATATGACATGTGGAAGCGAAGTGCTTATTGGCCAGCACCTCAAATCCTGACTCCTGTTGAATCAGAGATGTACAGAGAGTACGGTTGCCCCGCCCCTCAATATCATAGTTAGCCTCTACAATATGACGCGGCCCAAAATCCGGGCGCGTAACAAAATAGTCAGAGAGGATGCTCTGTTTGTAACGCTTCACAAGTGCTCAGTCTGAACCATAAGGTGCTATAAGAAAGGCGCCGTAGCCTACAGGAATTCCTTACTAGATACTATTACGAAGAAATATCTAGAGGAACAGGTCATTTTTTTCGCTTTTTACAGTACCCTGAAAAACAACCTCAGTCGTTTATGGTTCAAAAGACTGATATTGGATTTTATTCACCCACCAGACAACATCCCCGGTAGGTGTACACACCTTGATTTCGTCGTCTACCTGTTTTCCTAACACAGCCCGAGCCATCGGCGAATCAACGGTAATATGACCTTTTTTAGTATCAATTTCATCGGTACCAACGATACGACACCGGAGCACATCACCCTGTTCATTTTCCAGCTCAATCCAGGCGCCAAAAAAGGCTTTCCCTTCCTGCTCTGGGGAATATTCTACAACCTTAACTACTTCCAATCGTTTTCTCAGAAAGCGCACTCGCCGATCGATTGAGCGTAACTCCCGCTTACCCTCTTTATACTCTGCATTTTCAGAACGATCCCCCAACGCTGCTGCTTCCGATACAGCTTGAGTAACTTCGGGTCTTTTCTTTTTCCAGAGATATTCGAGCTCTTCTCGTAAGGCATCCTTTCCGGCTTGGGTGATCAAGTTCGATTTCATAACACCTCAACACATAAAAACAGTCAGCTTGCAGGGTGGTTGACCTCTGCCACAAGATCTTTAATGTATCATTAAATAGCTCGCACCCCATGGGGATAAAACAATTTCTATAAAGCCTCTCGTCCAAGAACATATCCAGTCAGATTCTCCTGAGCTTTATGGCCTTCTGGGTGAAGAAATTTGCTGGCTTCTTTCCTCCCCTCCCCTCCTGAAAAACGACACACACCCCAGCATCTTGCTGGCAGGGCTGGCTAACCTAACAATTGAACAGAGAGGTGAACTGTTAAAAACAGCTTCTAAAGAAGTCGATAATTTTCGAAGTCTGCTTTCATTGAGAAAATCAACGCGGCTGGGAATTCGATACGAAACTCTTTGGCAATTCCTCTATCAGCATATTGAAAGCTGTACCGTGTTGGCCTGTAACTTACCCGTAAGAAGCGAAACCAGAACACTGGGAGAGTTTGATCTGCTTTACCAGATAAACGACAAAAACAAATCAGTAGTTCATCATATTCATCAGGAAATGGCGGTTAAGTTCTATCTTGGAAAACCTGATAGCAATGGCAATTGGTTCGACTGGATAGGCCCTGACAATTCCGACCAACTGGGAGCCAAACTGCAGAAGATGTTTGACTCTCAAATTATGCTCTCTGAAACGGAGGAAGGGACACAATGCCTGGAAGAGCTGGCGGGAAAACAAAACTGGCAGCGTGAACTTCTGGTTCAAGGATATCTGTTTTACCCATGGAAACACACATGCGCCCCTCCAAAGCACAGTCACTCTGAACACCTCAGGGGAGATTGGTTACCGATCCACCAGCTCGATGAGTATTGCCAGCACATCAAAGCAAGCTATTTTCATATTCCACCAAGGCAGTTCTGGCTTTCGCTTCAAGCGCCCTCCGACAAGCTAATACAAGCTCTGCACCCCTATTCTCCTGAAACCCTGAAGGAGGGAATATATCTGCACATGTCACTCTCTAACAAACCAATACTGGTGACTGGACACACAAAGTCCGGGCAACCAGCAGTGTTCTTTGTTACCCCGGATAAATGGCTAGAAAGTGCAAAAAACTAGTTTAGATCAAGAACCAGCTTACCAATAGTGTGCCCTTCCAACAGGGAAGCCATCTTCTCAGGAATATCGTCCAATTCTACGGTTTCAACCGGCGGAGCAATGCCACCAGCCTCAAGCGCCTTGGAGAAATCTTCTGCAGAACTGCCTACACCACCAGTCGCATCTGAAATCACCAGAGAATCTTCTGAAGCAATACGCAGTTTGTCGTTCGATGCACACCAAGCCGTCCACCCAGCACAGGGAGTTGCAGCCGCAGTGACCGGAGAAACATCAGGGTGAGCAATCAAGATATCAGCACTGGTTACAGCATATTCACTGTAACCCCCAGACGCTTTCAGCATATCACCGTGATACAGAACACGGCCTCCCACACTCTACTCCTTAACACCTTCACCAACCGGATTCAGTCCACAGGCCAGCACTTTCACCCGTGCCTCACCGACACCGGGTTCAGGCATAGATTTATCGTTGACTGAAAAAGAGTCAAAAGAAGGATTAAACGTGATGGCTTTCATGGTTGTTTCTCAGTTAAGACAACAGAAACACAGCTGGGAACAAGAAGCGAGCAGGATTTTATCGCAATTAAAAAGTCATCAAAAATTATTATTTAAATGATCACGAGGATTATAAAGGCCCGCTGCGCAGGCCTTTATAACTCAACGGTTAGATTTCAGCAGCCAGCCGTGAACCCTGATCAATAGCACGCTTGGCGTCAAGCTCACGAGCTTCATCTGCACCGCCAATCAGAGAAACTTTCACACCTGCGGCTTCAAGTCCAACCTGCAGCTCACGCAGAGGCTCCTGACCCGCGCAAATAATGACATTATCAACATCCAAAACCATCTCTTCCCCTTCACGGGTGATATGCAGACCTTCATCATCAATCTTGCGATATTCCACCAGATTCAACATTTTCACACCCTTGTTTTTCAGAGATGTACGATGAATCCAGCCTGTTGTTTTCCCCAGATTCTGACCAACCTTGTTCTTCTTACGCTGCAGAAGATATATTTCACGGGCCGATACATCTGGCTGAGCAGCAATACCTTCAACTCCACCACGAGCCTTGAATTCAGAATCAATCCCCCACTCTTTATAGAAAGCCTTCACATCCAGACTGGTGGATTCGCCCCTATGGGAAAGAAACTCGGAAACATCAAAGCCAATTCCACCAGCCCCAATAACCGCAACCTTTCCACCAACAGGTTTGCCATGGAGCAATACGTCCAGATAGCTGAGAACTTTGTCATGGTCGACACCGGGAATGTCCGGCATCCGTGGAGAAATACCCGTCGCCAGCACCACATGATCAAACCCTGCACCGCTTAAATCAGCTGCATCAACTCGTTCACCCAAACGGACATCGACACCGGTACTGGCAAGCTTGTTCTCAAAGTATCGCAGGGTTTCATAAAATTCTTCTTTGCCCGGAATTAACTTCGCGACGTTGAACTGGCCACCAATTTTATTGGCCTGATCAAACAGAGTTACTTTATGACCACGCTCCGCTGCAACCGTTGAGAAAGCCAGCCCGGCTGGCCCTGCACCAACAACGGCAATCTTTTTAGCGGGCTCATTGTGGTGAAGAGCAATGTAATTCAGTTCCGTTTCATGGCAGGCGCGAGGGTTTACAAGACAGCTGGTTAACTTGCCTGAGAATGTGTGATCAAGACAGGCCTGATTACAACCGATGCAGGTATTAATCTCGTCACTGCGGCCAGCTTCAGCCTTATTTATAAACTCAGGGTCAGCCAGCAAAGGTCTCGCCATAGACACCATGTCCGCCTGCCCGGAAGCAAGAATACTCTCCGCAATATCCGGAGTATTAATCCGATTGGTGGTGATCAGGGGAATATTCACTTCCCCTTTCAACTTGGCCGTGACATTGGCAAATGCGCCACGGGGTACTTTGGTAGCAATTGTTGGAATACGGGCTTCATGCCAGCCTATACCGGTATTAATAATTGTCGCCCCTGCTCTCTCTACCTCTTTGGCAAGAGTAACGACTTCATCCCAATCACTGCCCCCTTCAACCAGATCCAGCATAGAGAGGCGATAGATAATTATAAATTCCGAACCAACAGACGCCCTGACCTGGCGAATAATCTCCAGTGGCAAACGAATACGGTTTTCATAACTGCCGCCCCATTGATCTTCCCGCTTGTTTACCCGGGAAGATATGAACTGGTTAATGAAATACCCCTCAGAGCCCATGATTTCTACACCGTCGTAACCGGCATGTTTAGCCAGTGCCGCACAATTCACAAAATCACCAATCTGCTTTTCAATTTCTGCTTCTGTTAATTCTTTTGGCTGAAAAGGGTTAATAGGAGCCTGAACTGCAGAAGGCCCAATATTCTTGGGGTTATAGGCATAACGACCAGCATGAAGAATCTGCATGCAGATTTTTCCGCCATTCTGGTGAACCGCCGTTGTCACCTTACGGTGCTGGAAAGCTTCTTCTTCATCAGTCAGTTTGGCAGCTCCCATAAATACGCTGCCTTCTTCGTTAGGGCCAATCCCGCCAGTAACAATCAGACCAACACCACCACGGGCCCGCTCGGCATAGTAGGCAGCCACTCTATCAAATCCATTCGGACGCTCCTCAAGCCCGGTGTGCATGGACCCCATCAAACAACGGTTTTTCAGGGTGGTGAAGCCCAGATCCAGAGGTTCCATCAGGTGCGGATAGTGGTGACTAGTAGCGCTCACGGGAGTGTCCTCTCTCATTATTCATCCTGCTCACAGATAACTGACACATTTTCCCTGCCACTGACTTCAATGGTCTTTTACAATGTGTCCGGATAGGTTCAAAGTAACCAGCCAGGAAGAAAACAACAATGATAGGAACTGACAAAAACATGATCGCCGTGTGCCTCGAACTTTTATGAACCTGGGTGAACTTTCTGCAGACTTTGTACTGCCTTTATTGAAAGCAACACGGGCTGCCGACCGAGATCCGTCTGAAATTCTAGCGCGTTTCGATCTTGATGAAGAGAAACTGCAAAAGTCTGGACAATGGTTAAGCATCCCCCGCTTTATGCGGCTGGGAGAGGCACTTATTGATCTAACAGATAACCCTGCCCTGGGGCTGGAAGCGGGTCACCTTGGAGGCATTACCGGTTCAGGATTGGCAGGTATGGCAGCACTCACAGCTCCAGATATTGGGGCTGCCTTCCAGACACTGGCACAGTTTGAGCCTCTTTATGCCCGTAATATTCGCGGCAATATTTGCTGGGATGCTGATCCGAGAAAACCAAGCATCAGGTTCTACTCAATAGCGCCTTACAATGAGTTTAACCGTTTTGTTGTCGACAGCATTCTGATGGGGTGGGTTAGCCTGTGCCAGCACTTGACCGGTGACAACAGTCTTGTAGAAAAAGTCCATATCGAATTTCCGGCTCCTCACTACATTGAATATTACAGCCAGACTGTTCCCTGTGAAGTCTTGTTTGCCCAAGCTGAAAACTGTGTATTCCTGAAGCCAAAAGCGCTGAGCACACCTCTGCAGCTCAGCTCCCCACCGGATCACTACCGCCTGAAAACCCTGTGTCAGGAACAGCTGGCAAGCCTTGAGAATCCATTAACATTTGCCCATAGGACTGCACGCGCGATTGCCGGTTGTCTTCCAGATTCCTGCTCACTGGAAACAGTTGCCGAACAGTTAAAGGTTCCCCATTGGACCTTACGCAGAAAACTTCAGGATGAAGGCACAACATTCAAAGATATATTTGAAACCACTCGCAAAGATTTAGCTTGCTCTAGCCTGTCCCACTCGCCTCTGCCCGTGGCAGAAATTGCCTACCTAACCGGCTTTTCTTCTACAGAAGCCTTCCAGAGAGCCTTTAAACGCTGGACAGGAATACCACCAGGCGAATACCGCCGCACCCACCAGCCATGAAAGCCATCAGCATAACTAACCGCTGAGCAGGGTATTAAGCCACATCTCCAATCATCCTTTGGCAAATTCAAACACTGCCATGGCGTGACTCTGCAATGTTTCAATCTACCCAGCCCGCCGCATCTGTAGCGCAACCACGTCAAGATAGCTACTCAGAAGATGGAGCCTCACCGGCCTAACCACCAAAGTAGAAAGGACAACGCCTCAAGAGACTCTCCTTACAGAATGGCAGATCAAAAAGCACCAACTCTATCAGGAGCTGGTTCTATTCCGGTAATAGTCGCTGCATAATGGCAGCCTCTAATAACAAGAACATAGACGGACATTATGACTATCGCTTACTGGTGCGTACTGGCTGCAGCAATCATGCCTTTTATCTGGGCATCTATCGCAAAGAAATCCAAGCCCGGTTTTAATAACAAACGACCACGACAGTTTCTTGCGTCTCTGGATGGATTAGGAGCACGTGCACACGCAGCCCATCAAAACAGCTTTGAGGCGTTCCCATTCTTTGCCGCTGGTGTCATTATTGCTCAACAGATTGGTTCTATGGATCAATCATTGATTGATTATTTAGCTATAGCGTTTATTGCATTAAGAGTGCTATTTGGAATTTTCTATCTAACCAATATGCACTGGCAGCGCTCCCTGGTCTGGATCGCTGCCTTAGGCTGCAATATTGCTTTGTTTGTGATGTCGGCCTAGCGAGCCAACCTCAGGAAAGCTTTTACCATACCGACCTGGTCAGTGCGCTCAACCCTGATCTGGCGCACTTCCAGCCCTTCCCGGTTATGAAGCTGCACTAACCAGTTTAAAAGTTTTTGGTACGGCGCTTCATCCAGCCAAACAGAAACTCCCTGCCTTGCAGGCTGTACCCGGGTTAATTCCAGGCCGGCTTTTCTGCCACTGTTGGAGATCACCACAGCGGCATCCTTTTTCGGACCAGCGCTTTGGTTTTTGATAGCTTCACTGGCACGGTTATAATTCGCGGCAAGAAATGATTGAGTTTCCCGCTCCAGCACCAATTCGGCATACTCACGGTCAGCCCAGTCATCTAAAGGCTTCCAGATCAAGAACCAAAAAACTACCAGAATCATGAAAACAGACAGTGCCATAATTGCACGCTGATCATTCTGGGGCATCTGCTGAAAGCGATCCCGAGCCTGGTCTAGTGCAGGAGTGAGTTTGTTGCTGAGCATATTCATCAGGCTCTCCTCACGATCAAACGAGCGGATACACCTTTGGCATCCTGGTTACCGGTTTCCATTCGGGCATTTAATCCTGCCGCTTTCAGTGCATCTACATAACGATTCAACAGATCAAAACTTTCCGCCTGAACATCCAGAGACAGGCGACCATTGGCATCATTAAAATCCATATTCTTGGGAGTTATACTCTTGCCAACATCGTCACCACTCACACTGGAAAGCACCTGTAACAGGTTCAGAAAATCTGCACTGCTCTTCTGCCGACTGGAATCCCGGAGAAACTTGGTAAGGTTATGACGAACATCAACCACCCTGCGATCATCAGGGCGTAACTCTTTATAAGTGGAGAAATTCTCATCGCGTAACTCTTCCGCCTGCTGCTGAAAATAGAACCCGCTGCCAATATTGAACAACAGCTCTACGCTCAGCCAGACACCTGCAACTATGGCGACTGGCCGCCACTGACGCCAACGTCGCGAAGCCCTACGGTTACATTTGAATGACCCAGTACGAAAATCCAAAAGTTTCCGCTTTTGGTTCAGATGGGAAAATTCAGGCATCATCAAAATCAACAGGGACTCATGCTCTCTCTGCTGGATATCAACAGGAACATCACTCCCCGCCAACTGTACCAAGGAGCCAACGACAGGTAAATCAGGTGAGATTGTATATATCGTTATACCAGTCACTATATGAGTATGATCTGAATCTTCATCGTCACTTTGAACCAGGCCATCAACCGCCTCTTCTTCCAGGAGACCTGGAATCATAATCGGAAGGGCATCCTGATCCAGCCACTGGGCAAAGCCGTTCTGAGAGGCAACAAAGGCGTGCTCACCTTCCAGCCAGACAGAAAGTAAGCCATTTTTCCCTTTTAATAACTGGGTTTCCGCGATCACTTTTAAAGGGTCAACATCTGCAGCTACAAAAGCCTTAACGATCGTAGACATTTGATCCCGACCGATACAGGAAGCATGTACGTGATCGTCACCGATTTGGCTGAACACCAAATGCTGACTCTCCAGATCAGAAGCCAGTTGCTCTTCCAGAAGATAAGGCAGTGCCTGCTGCCAATGCTTGCGTTGATTCTCATTGAGAAAAACAACGTGACTGCTGGAAAAAGAACCCGAGACAATAAGAATGACCGGTAAATCCTGTTCATCCAGCGGCAACCCCTGCCTCCAGGCTGCAAGCTGCTCCAGCGAGCCATTATGGAGAGAACCCTCACAGGTTCCATCCCGCATGCCCCATACCCACTCCAGTTCGAACTGGTTTTCATTCAGGTCTGAGCCTGGGCGCAGCCTGACAATCAGCTGTGTTTTCATTATTACCTCACTGATTCTCTCAAGGTCTTCACCCAACGTGGAAACGTCCCGACTTCACGGGAAATAACCGTGACTTTTCCTTCGGTGTTTCTCGCCAGCCGACTATGCAGGTAATAAGTAATATCCCGATAGCGTGCTTTGGTGTAAACACTAAAAAACTGACTTTTAAAAACAACCACCCCAGAAGGCTGCTTACTGAGCTTATCTCCGATTAAAGGTTGCTTACTCAGCTCCTTCATATCAGCAAAGCCATCCTTGCTGCGGCCGTCAACAAAACCTTTCGCATCTGCCTCACTGAAACGCTCATTAAATGCCCGAAAAACAGGGGCAGATACCGTATTAATATTAATGCCATCAGTGGTAGGCAGCACACTGACCAGCGGTAGAACTTTTTCAAATTCTTCAGGATTTAAAATATCCATAAGCCGGAGCTCTGATACCGAGGCAAGACTGCTATCACCTGTTCGATACGGTGTATCAAACAATAGATAAGTGTTGTCTTCCGCTCCGCCTGGCAACGGATCCTGATTTTCATCTACCCAATCCTGAATACGATATGCAAGCTGGACATCAATACCATTGGCAACAAAAAGCCTCTCCAGCATTTTCAGCTTTTCCTGGGATTCTTTCGCAGTTTTCCCAGCCAGCATATTCAGGTTAAATCGCCCCTGATCATCAAGGGCGAGGATCATTATTTCTCCATCTTCGGTATCGAGAGACTGCTCAATATTTGCCCAAGGCTCATACCAGTGGTCAACAGCTCTCTTTGCTTGCTTATCCTTCTCCGCATCATCTTCCAGCAGCACCGCCACAAACTGCTCAGCGCCAATAGCATAGTGCCGGGATTGCATATGCTGTAGATAGCGGGCTGTTTTTTCGGTATTAAAATGAAGATCCGAAACAATTCTCGATGCCATAACCGCAATCATGGCAAAAATCAGCAGAACAAAAATCAGAGCAACACCGCCTTCACGCCGTCTCATTATTCATCCCCCGGATAAATAGGTACACCACCACCCAGGCTTTCACCTGGTCTATTATTCGAATTTGATGGTCTTTGATTCTGAGGCGATTGCTTATTATCATCTGTTGAAGGAGTTGCTTTCTTTTCTTCCTCTTTATAAGTGACTGCCGCCACCAACTGTTTAACACTGCCGACCTTCTCGTGAAGAATGGTGTACTCCACTGCAGACGGTAAAACCTTTAACCGTTCACTCTGCTTATCACTGACAGGTGGCCAGCTTTCGTGCCAACGCTTTTTCTCATCTCGAAATCTCAGAGTAAAACCCTGGATATTATCCATCAGCACCTGCTCCCGATAAGGCGTATCAGGCGCTCGATCCAGCGTTTCCCAATAACGCCTCAGCAAACGGCCACTGTCGAAAACATAGCTGACCCGCTGTAACTCACTGCGTTTCGCGCCGGTATGGTTACGCCAGCCATGATGGGTAAAGGTCACTAGTGTTTTCTGAAGTGCCGTCGTCAGTGCTGGCTCTCTATCGCCAAACTCATTACGAATAGGACGAATCGCCAACTGAGAAAAATCTTTCTGAATAATCGCCAAAGACCGCTGCAACTCACTATTCTGCCGCCAGATGGCTGAAGCCACTTCATGGGTACTGCTCACTGATTTAAACAACCGGTAACATCCTGCTGCCAGCAGTCCGAATATGGCAATGGCGATCAGCAATTCCAGCAAGGTAAAACCAGCATTTCGAAGCTGGCGAAGAGTGATCATTCTTTCCCCCTCCGAATATAACCAGTGAGGCGAAAGGCTGGCTTAGCTTTATCTGTGGGGCGTGCCTTTCCGGGAAAAACCTCAACATCAACCTTACGCAGATTCCTTTGAGATGTTTCGGAGATGGTGTCGCGGATATACCACTGCTTTCCACCAATCTCTGTCGTATTGGAGCGTTGACCCGGCTCGGGAAAAGAAGCTTCTATGTAATATTGATTTAATTGATTATCGGCAAGCCATGAAGCCTGAACTTTTTCCTGAATGCGGGCGGTCTGCCGAATAGCCCGCCCATCGGCAACAAGCAGGATAGAGGCGGCCAGCGCAAAAATAGCCAACGCGACAAGAATCTCCAGTAAGGTAAAACCGGCCAGAGAGGTCTTGTTTTTATGCTCAAGGGGTTGTAACCGGACCAATACCGTCACTCTCCAGTATCACCGAGTGGCGATGATCATCACGCAAGGTAAGTTCGAATCGAAATGGAGTAATTTGCGTATCTGTTTGAAAAATCCAAGTTGGTTTTTCATTTTCCAGATTTCGCCACTGCTGCTGACCAGATTTTTGTTTCAGCGCTGAACTGTCACTCAAACTGGTCAGAACAACGCTTTCAGGTAACCGGTAATCCCGGAAACTTTGCTCCTGCAATAGCTTCCACTTTTCGTCATCCCGGCTCCAGAACCACCAGCGATAACCATCACCAGTAAAAGACAAGCCCATTTCGGTATTTTCCAGCAATGAACGATCCCGCGCCTGCTCCATCAAAGTCTGCAGTCGTAATGCTTCATCCTTCAATGTTTGCGCTGGACCGCCCACATTGGGGGCAATTAATGCCACACCAATAACGATTCCAATAATCAGCAGCACCACCAGAAGCTCGATCAGAGTAAAACCCTGATCGTTTCTAAATGGCATGAGTCCCTTCCGCAGTGAATTCAAATCACTCGTCCCAGTTGCCTATATCCGCATTAAATCCATCACCACCAACACGTCCGTCAGCACCGAGGGAATAAAGATCATAGCTAGTGATGTTTTTAGTGCCTGGCTGTTCATACTGATAGGCGTTTCCCCAAGGATCCTGGGGAAGCTTTTTCAGGTAGCCATCAGGATTCCAGTTACGAGGTTCAGGGTTACCGGAAGGTTCTCGAACCAAAGCCTCGAGCCCTTGATCAGTACTGGGATAGAAGCCGTTGTCCAGACGATACATCTCTAAAGAACTGGCAATAGCTTTCACATCGGCATTAGCCACTGTCACTTTGGCCTGGTCGGGACGGCTCATAATATTAGGCACAACAATAGCAGCCAGAACCCCCAGAATAACAACCACCACCATAATTTCGATCAGGGTAAAACCGCTTTGCCCCCCCGACACTCGATTTCGCTGATACATCATTTTAATACTCCTTCAAAAACCCAGATCTTGTCATTCAAATTCTGCCACTACAGGGTCGTTATCACACAATCATCCCAGCAGGCTATCCATACTGAGGATAGGCAGCAGAATGGCCAGAACAATCACCATCACTATACCGCCCATCACCACCAGCATCAGCGGCTCAAATATCCCTACCAGCATGGAAACCCGATTTTCCAGCTCCATCTGCTGGTTGTTCGCGGTACGTTCCAGCATGTTATCGAGCTCGCCGGTTGCTTCACCACTGGCAATCATGTGCATCATCAGCGGTGGAAACAGGGACGTATCTTTTAACGCCTTATGAAGACTGGCCCCTTCACTGACTTTTTTAGCCACAACAATCACGGAAGCTTTCATGGCATCATTGCTGACCACCTGAGCAGCAATCGCCAACGCATCCACAAGAGAGACACCGCTGCGGGTCAAAATACTCAATGTACTGGCAAACTGGGCAGTATTAAGGGCTCGACTGAAACGGCCAATAATTGGCATAGAAAGAATCTTCCGGTGCCATACCAGGCGTGCACTCTTTTTGGACAAGATATATCGAATACCAAAAAAGGCTGCAATGCCTCCCAGCAGTAACCATGGCCACCATGCCTGAAAACCTTCGCTGGTCGCAATCAAAAAGCGGGTAAGAGCAGGCAACTCCTGACCGCCCTCGATAAACACCTTGATAACATCGGGAACAACATACCCAAGCAGAAAACTGACAATCCCCACCGCCGCCAGCATCAGAATAACTGGGTAAAGCATAGCTAGCTGAACTTTCTGCCGGGACTGCATCCGCTGTTCGGTATAGTCCGCCAGACGGTTCAAAACCTTGTCGAGATAACCAGCATGCTCACCTGCGGCAACTGTAGCCCTGTACATCTGGGGGAAATAACCCGGAAAATTATCCAGACTTTGAGCCAGGGTATACCCCTCAAGAACTTTGGAACGAATCGCCAGAACCGCATTACGAGTCCGACGACTTTCTTGCTGTTCAGCAACGGCCTGAAGAGCCTCCTCAATCGGCATAGCCGCCTGAACTAGTGTCGCCAGTTGCCGGGTAATCAGTGCCAACTGGGAAGCAGAGAGCCCTCCACCAAAACTAAAAACACTGGAAGATTCACTTCTGGTCTTTTTATTATTAGCAACTTCTTCAACTGACAGTGGCGTCCAACTTTTGTCTCGTAAGACCTGACGAATCTGGCGGGCACTGTCAGCCTCAAGAGTGCCTCGCTGTTGCTTTCCTGCTTCATTAAGAGCTGTGTATTCAAATGCGGCCATCGGATCAGTCGTCCTGGGTTACACGCAGCACTTCTTCCAGAGTTGTCACTCCGGCAAGCACCTTGACCATACCATCGGTACGAATACCCGGAGTGGCCTTTCTCATATATTCCACAATGGCCATTTCACCTTCATTACGGTGAATCATCCGGCGAATCGGCTCATCAACAATCACGACCTCGTAAATACCGGTTCTACCACGATAACCATTAAATTTACAGTCACTGCAACCCTTGGCGTGATAGAGCGTTGGAGGACTGGCAGGGTCAACTCCCAACTGCTGACACTCGGCATCATCAGCAACATAACTCTCTTTACAAGAGTCACACAGCAAACGAACCAGACGCTGAGCCATAACACCCACAAGGCTTGAAGAGAGCAGGAATGGCTCAACGCCCATATCCTGCAAACGGGTGATCGCACCAACTGCGGTGTTGGTATGCAGGGTTGAAAGTACAAGGTGACCTGTAAGGGAGGCCTGTACGGCAATTTCAGCCGTTTCGGTATCCCGAATTTCACCAACCATCACCACATCAGGATCTTGTCGCAGAATGGCTCGCAAACCTCTGGCAAAGGTCATATCAACTTTGGTGTTAACCTGTGTCTGGCCAATACCTTCAAGGTTGTACTCGATAGGGTCTTCAACCGTCAAAATATTTCGGCTGGCATCATTCAGTGAAGAAATCCCGCCATAGAGAGTCGTGGTTTTACCAGAACCGGTTGGCCCGGTAACCAGAATAATACCGTGGGGTTGAGAAAGCATTTGGCGAATAAGGCTCATGTGCTTGGGGGGCATGCCCAAGTGTTCAAGACTTAACCGTCCGGCAGCTTTGTCCAGCAAACGCAGCACCACACGCTCGCCATTACTGGATGGCAGTGTTGAAACCCGCACATCCACTTCCTTACCAGCAACACGGAGGGAAATGCGTCCATCTTGAGGCACCCGCTTTTCGGCGATATCCAAGCGAGCCATAACCTTGATACGGGAAACCAGTAATGCTGCCAAGGTACGTTTCAAACTGAGGATTTCGCGCAAAACACCGTCCACCCGGAAACGAGCAACCAGACGACTTTCAAAGGTTTCAATGTGGATATCCGACGCGCCTTCTTTAATCGCCTCTGTGAGCAAAGCATTGATTAAACGGATAACAGGGGCATCATCCGACTGCTCAAGCAGATCTTCGGTTTCCGGAACCGCATCGGCAAGACTGAAAAGATCAGGATCATCACCTATTCCGGCCACATGCTGGAGAGCATCGGCACTGTTCTGGTGATAGCACAGAGTCATCAACTCAGCGAATGCCTCTTTTTCGAGACGACGATAAATCAGCGGCCTCCCTGCAAATCGACGCACTTCAGCAAAAATTTCAGGTTTAGGGCGCCCATGGCTTAATAACAAAGGCTGCCCGTCTTCCTCTGTCAGGACAACCTGATGACGGTTTGCAAATGGAAACGGTAACAATGCCACTGGAGCCTCCTGTTCAGAGGCCAATTCCATAGAAGATGTACTCAACGCTGAGCTCCTGATCTCGAAGTCATAACTGTGACATCACACCTTTATTATTGTTTCGATCGGCCAAATTCAGGATACACACAGAAAAATTAACGGTTCTTGTTATTTTTCATCCGAAAAAGACATCGCCATAAATGGCAATCATGCCTTCCATAGGGCAGTACCTGTGCTTCAAAAATATGAAACAGATGCTCTTTTCGCAATATCTTATTACCTTACTCCGATAACATCACACAAATCTCGAAAAAATAATCGATAAAGTGTTCTGGAATTTGACGTATTTTGAATTCGGCTGTTATCTTCTTAGAAGGACAAACACTTATAAACACGCAGAAAACACGAGTCATCTTTTAGCATTAACATGAATAATGACCCCCTGATCATCGGGCGCCAGTGGCTCGTCAACTATCATCGGCAACTGTTACTGAGCATCCTCTGTACAGGGTTGCTGGTTTCATTGGCCTTTCATGGCCTGCGCCTATTCGATGAATTCACCACCATCCCCCCTGAGCGCAAGACTTCTGACACTTCGGAGCATAAGCAAACTCTGGCCACCAGCGATTTTCAGCTTCTGTTTGGAAAAGCGGATGACAAGCCAAAAGCCCTGAAAGCCGCCGATATTCCCGCAACTACCCTGAACCTGACTTTACGTGGCGCCCTCGCGGGAGTTGGTGATGTGCCATCCAGCGCCATTATTCAGGGGAACAACGGGCAAGATCACCTGTATCGTCCTGGTGACACCATCTCCGGTGGAGCCACACTGGAAAGCATTCATGCCCGTTATGTGGTGATTAATTACAACGGTCGTTTACAAAAACTTCTTTTCCCTGAAGCTACAAATCAGGGAGCCAAACCCTATACTCCACAGCCTGCATCAGCATCGACCAATAACAGACTCCCCCCTGGGCCCCTCCATAACGCAAACCAGGTCAAGGATCTTGAACAAAAAATGGAAGGCCTGCGGCGGCGGATTGATAATGATGACGAGAGCTGATTACAGCCAGATTAAATCAGGCAAGGAAATATTCCGATTGCCGATAACTACAACGAATTGATGGGTTGGCAGTTAAATGACGATGCGCACTTTTTTACCGTCAGGCGGTTTCAGCCTGAAGATCGCCTTGCTATTGGTGAGCACAGCCTGGCTGCCTCAGAGTTATTCTGCCGAGCAGACCTCCGAGCGTACAGCCGCAAAATCTCAAGACGAAAAACGCTGGACCCTGAATCAGCAGAATGCCGATATTCGAGAGTTTATCGCCCAGGTAGCGGCCATTACCGGCGAAACGTTTGTTATCGACCCAAGAATTAAAGGTGGCAACACCGTCAGCGTGATCTCTTCGCGCCCGATGACCAAAGACCAGATTTACGATATCTTTCTGGAAGTGCTGAATGCCAATGGCTATGCAGTTATTCCAAAGGGCAAAGTGCGCAGTATTATCCCCAGCACTACTGCAAAAACTGCCAGTCCAACCTTTGAAGGAAAAGACACACCCGCCAAGGCCACCATGGTGACCAAGGTTATCGACCTTCATAGTGTTTCCGCAGTCGAAGTTATCCCCATTGTCCGACCTCTGATTGCCCAATATGGCCATGCCGCAGCATCAGCTTCAGGCAATGCTGTTGTAATCAGTGATCAGAAAGATAACGTTGAGCGTATTACCCGTCTGGTTCGTGAGCTTGATCAGGCCAGCGATAATGATTATGAAGTTCTTCCTCTTGAACATGCCTGGGTAGGTGATGTAGCCAAAATCATTCAGGATACCCTGGCAACATCCAAGGGGCAGCTTCCCAGCGGCATGCAGGTTATCGCTGACGAACGCAGCAACAGACTGGTAATCAAAGGTAATGCCAACAAGCGGTCGCGAGTACGAAAATTGGTTCAAACCCTTGACAAAGAAGGCATTCGCAAGTCATCTACCCGGGTTATTTTTCTCCGTCATGCTGACGCAAAAAATCTGGCCGACATCCTGAATGAAGCGTCACAGAGTATTCAGGATGAATCAGCAGATACCAAAAGCTCCCCAGCATCCAGCAAAAGCCGCACACCC
Source organism: Parendozoicomonas sp. Alg238-R29 (assembly GCF_947331445.1). Classification (GTDB taxonomy): domain Bacteria; phylum Pseudomonadota; class Gammaproteobacteria; order Pseudomonadales; family Endozoicomonadaceae; genus Sansalvadorimonas. The sequence continues at coordinate 20,376 of NZ_CAMZOG010000047.1, forward strand.
AACCGCACCTCTCAAACAGCCAACAAATCGAGCAGCAAATCGAGCAGCAAAGGCGGTTTGAGTAACAATGCCTTTATCAAGGCCGATGAGACAACCAACGCGCTGGTCATGATTGCCGACCCAGACACTCTCAAAGAGCTGGAGAGCCTCGTTCGCCAACTGGATGTACGTAGAGCGCAAGTCCTGATTGAAGCTGCCATTGTAGAAATGACTGGCGGCCTTGATGAGACGCTTGGCCTTCAGTGGGGCTATCAAGGTAAGAATAGTGTAGGACAAAGAGGTAGTGGAGAAGGCAGTGTCACTGACCCGGTTTCAGTAGTCGGTGCACCATTGGATCTTGCAAGAATGTCTGTTGGTCAGGTTCTCCTGAGAAACAGCAACTTCGGTGTTTTAGTGAATGCCCTGAGCAAGAACAGCAATGCTAATTTAATGTCCACGCCCAACATTATGACCCTTGACAACGAAGAAGCTGAATTCGTGGTTGGCCAGGAAATATCATTTACTACTGGCTCATACCAGCAAAACAACACCTCCAGCTCCAACCCTTTTAATACCACAGAAAGACAGCCAGTAGGTCTTACGCTGAAAGTGACCCCACACGTGGGCGATGCCAACACTCTTAGACTGGAGATTGAACAAGAGTTGTCCAGTGTCATATCAGGAACCAGCGATATCAACAGCAACCCTGTAACTTCCCAGAGAAAAATCAAGACTACAATTGTTGTCGACAATCAGGAAACGATCGTATTAGGCGGTATACTCCGAGATGATATCCAGCACAATGTTGATAAGGTTCCACTGCTCGGCGACATACCATTATTGGGCCGCTTATTTACCAATAAGAAAGATGTGCTTAATAAGCAAAACCTGATGCTATTCATAAAACCAAGCATTATTCGCAATGCCGACGATGCTAACGATGTGACAACTGAGAAGTATTCAACAATGCGCATGATTCACAACGGTCGCGCATCTTCCCCCCTGAAAGGTCAAATGCCTGAAAACGCTGGCGGCCTATTTGACCCTCAGAATCATTACACTCAGTAGTCTATTTTCACTTACGGGTAGCCTCTGGCTACCCGCCTACCTAATAATCCCAAAGGTAAAACATCTTTAATTTCTCAGTTGGGAATGGTTGAATAAAGGCCTCTTACCTATTCAATTACTCCCTCCAATGCCTCTTTATCACACTCTTACCCTTTTTATTGCTTTATTATGCGCCACAGTCGTACAGGCATCTGGCACTCCGTCCAGTTTCAGCTCTGCAAAGAAACAGGCGATCCTTGTTTATCAAGGGCACGAAAAAACATTTTACTGTGGCTGCAACTACTCAGCCATCACAACAAAAAGCAGGAAACTTATTCCCGATCTCAGCTCTTGTGGCTATCAGGTTCGCAAGCAACAGAAACGTGCAAACAGAATAGAGTGGGAGCACGTTATGCCAGCCTGGGTTTTCGGGCACCAGAGGCAATGCTGGCAAAATGGCGGGCGTGAAAACTGCAAAAAAGACCCTGCATTTAAATCTATGGAGTCTGATCTATTTAACCTGACCCCAACTATTGGTGAGGTAAACGGGGATCGCTCCAACTATGGATTTGCCGTCCTTCCTAACACTCCCGATATGTATGGTCAGTGTGATTTCAAAGTTAATTTCAAACAACGACGAGCCGAGCCACCGCCTTCCCAACGGGGAAAAATTGCCCGCATCTATCTTTATATGACTGCTCGCTACAAACTTAAGCTCAGCGAACAAGACCAAAAACTATACTCAGCCTGGAACACGATGTATCCGGTAACATCATGGGAAGAGGAACGTAACCGTCGTATTGCCGAAATTCAGGGCTGGAACAATCCGTTTGTACTTGCGCGCTTGAATCAACAAGATTAATAAATGCATAAAAAAACGGGCAGCCAAAGCTGCCCGTTTTTATTAGACCCAAAAACTCACCAACCGGTAATTTCTTTCAGGCCTTCACCGATATCGGCAAGACTACGAACAGTCTTCACGCCAGCATCCTGCAGCGCAGCAAACTTCTCGTCCGCTGTACCCTTGCCGCCAGAGATAATTGCACCGGCATGCCCCATACGCTTACCGGCAGGTGCAGTTACACCTGCGATGTAAGACACGACAGGCTTAGTCACATGCTCTTTGATATAAGCTGCAGCTTCTTCTTCTGCAGTACCACCGATTTCACCGATCATAACAATCGCTTCAGTCGCTGGATCCTTCTCAAAGCGAGCCAGAATATCGATAAAGTTGGAACCCGGAATAGGGTCACCACCGATACCGACACATGTAGACTGGCCAAAACCAAAGTCAGTGGTCTGCTTAACAGCTTCGTAAGTCAGGGTTCCGGAGCGGGAAACAATACCCACTTTACCTGGCTTGTGAATATGACCAGGCATAATGCCGATTTTGCACTCCCCAGGAGTAATAACACCCGGGCAGTTAGGGCCAATCAGAGTTACGCCCAGCTCGTCACACTTCACCTTGGCTTCCAACATATCCAGAGTTGGAATACCTTCAGTGATGCAAACAACCAGCTCAACACCAGCATTCGCTGCTTCAAGAATGGAATCTTTGCAGAAAGCTGCAGGCACATAAATAACACTCGCAGTCGCGCCTGTAGTTTCTACAGCCTCAGCAACGGTATTGAATACAGGCAAACCAAGATGTGTCTGGCCACCCTTGCCCGGTGTCACACCACCAACCATTTGCGTACCGTAAGCGATAGCCTGCTCAGAGTGGAAAGTACCCTGAGAACCGGTAAAGCCCTGGCAGATTACTTTGGTATTTTTATCAATCAGGATGCTCATGCCTGGCCCTCCGCTGCCTTAACTACCTGCTGCGCAGCGTCTGTCAGACTAGTGGCAGCAATAATATCCAGACCACTGTCGGCCAGAAGTTTTGAACCATTCTCAGCATTGTTGCCTTCCAGGCGAACAACAACTGGAACCTTAACACCAACATCCTTCACCGCACCGATAATACCTTCGGCAATCAGGTCGCAACGAACGATACCACCAAAAATATTTACCAGAACAGCTTTCACATTGTCGTCAGAAAGAATGATCTTGAACGCTTCAGTTACCCGCTCTTTGGTAGCACCACCGCCAACATCCAGGAAGTTCGCCGGATCGCCACCATGGAGCTTCACAATATCCATGGTACCCATAGCCAGACCAGCACCATTAACCATACAGCCAATATTGCCATCCAGAGCCACATAGTTCAGCTCCCAGGACGCTGCGTGAGCTTCCCGAGCATCTTCCTGACTAGGGTCATGCATAGCCTTCAGCTTGGGCTGGCGGTAGATAGCATTACTATCGATATTGAGTTTGGCATCCAGGCAGTGGAGGTCACCCTCATCGGTGATAACCAGCGGATTGATTTCCAGTAATGCCAGATCATGATCCTGAAACAGCTTAGCCAGACCAAGGAAAATCTTGGTGAACTGTTTTACCTGTTTGGCATCAAGGCCAAGTCTGAATGCAAGATCACGTCCTTGATAAGGCTGCGCACCTACCAAAGGATCAATCTCAGCCTTCAGAATTTTCTCAGGAGTTTCTTCAGCAACCTTTTCAATCTCAACACCACCCTCAGTCGAAGCCATGAAGACAATACGGCGCGTGGAGCGATCAACTACAGCACCGAGATACAGCTCATTAGCAATATCTGTGCAGCTTTCTACAAGAATTTTTGCAACAGGCTGGCCTTTTTCATCTGTCTGGTAAGTCACCAGACGCTGCCCCAGCCATTGCTCAGCAAAAGCACGAATTTCATCGCGGCTTTTTACAAGCTTTACACCACCGGCTTTACCACGACCGCCAGCATGAACCTGGGCCTTAACAACCCAGATATCTCCTCCAATCTTGTCAGCCGCAGCAACAGCTTCATCAGCCGTGTCGCAAGCATAACCGGTCGAAACCGGAAGACCATAGGCAGCAAATAACTGCTTACCCTGATATTCATGCAGATTCATTCAAATACCCTGTCTGCGCGCGGGGCGCGACCCTTATCATTATCGGTCGGGGGAGTTCCTCTCCCCTTCCCCCTCTGCAAAGCAACCCAGCCACCCTACCCTGACGAATGGCGACTGGAGCTTCACCCTATAGCTTTCTTATTGATTAACGCTTGCGATTAGGCATATGGATAGCATGGCCATCAACAGCCAGCGCTGCCTCGTGAAGCGCTTCACCAAAAGTCGGATGACCAAACATGGTCAACTGCAGATCTTCTGCACTGGCACTGAATTCCATGGCAATTACACCTTGCTGAACCAGTTCCGCAGCACATGGGCCAACAGCATGAACACCCAGAACCCGATCAGTTGCCTTATCAGCAATAACTTTGACCATGCCGTCACTTTCGCTGGCTGCCACTGCACGACCAATAGCAGCAAATGGGAAGGTACCCACCTTATATTCTTCGCCGCTGGCCTTAACTTCTTCTTCAGTTTTACCCGCCCAAGCGACTTCTGGATGAGTGTAAATAACCGAAGGAATCAGCTCATAATTAACCTGAGCAACCTTTTCAGCAATCAGCTCAGCAACCATAACGCCTTCTTCAGAGCCCTTATGGGCCAGCATCGGCCCACGCACCACATCACCGATTGCGAATACGCCAGGGACATCCGTACGACACTGATCATCAACAAAGACAAAGCCTCGCTCATCAAGGTTGATACCAGCATCGGCAGCGAACAGATTTTCAGTATAAGGGCGTCGACCGACACAAACGATCAACTTGTCATAGGTTTCGGTTTTTTCTTCACCGGCAGTGTCAAGGTAGCGAACCTCAACTTCATTGCCCTTAATTTCAGAACCAACAACCCGAGCACTGAGACGAATATCGAGCTTCTGCTTTTTGAAAATCTTGGCGGACTCTTTGGCAATCTGCTGATCTGCAAGTGCCAGGAAAGACTCCTGCGCTTCAAGCACAGTGACCTTTGATCCAAGCCGGGACCAAACACTACCCAGCTCAAGCCCGATGACACCAGCGCCAATAACACCCAGACGGCCAGGCACTTCACTGAACTCAAGTGCACCAGTAGAATCCACAATAATGTCGTTATCCAATGGTGTCGGTGGAATTTCAATGGGCACCGAACCCGTTGCAATAACAATGTTTTCTGCGGAAATGACCGAAACACTGCCATCTTCAGCAGTTATCTCAATCTGTTTACCAGCCAAAACTTTAGCGGTACCTAAAGCAGCCTCAACACCATTAGCCTTAAACAGGCCACTGATACCCATATTCATCTGCTTGATAACCTTGTCCTTGCGCTTAATCATGGCAGGAACATCAATATCCAGGTTATCCAGCGAGATCCCGTGAGCTTTAAAGCCTCTATGAGCTTCATGGAACTTATGGGAAGTATCCAAAAGGGCCTTGGAAGGAATGCAGCCAACGTTCAGGCAGGTTCCACCCAGTTTGGCTTTACCTTTATCATCAACCCATTTATCAATACATACCGTTTTCAACCCCAACTGGGCTGCACGAATTGCGCAGACATAACCAGCCGGGCCTGCCCCGATAACTGCTACATCAAACTTATCTGTCATATCTTCATTTCCAAGTAATAACCGTCAGCCCTGCCATTAAACATCAAGAAGTATACGGGCAGGGTCTTCCAGGAGTTCCTTCATAGTAACCAGAAAGGTTACGGCTTCTTTGCCATCCAGCAAGCGATGGTCATAAGAAAGCGCTAGATACATCATTGGCAGTATCACTACCTCTCCATTCACAGCCATTGGGCGCTCCTGAATTTTGTGCATTCCCAGGATGGCAGCCTGCGGAGGATTCAGAATAGGTGTAGATAGTAAAGAGCCAAACACACCGCCGTTAGAGATGGTAAAAGTACCGCCAGTCATGTCTTCTATGGAGAGCTTTCCGTCTCGGGCTTTGGTTCCGTATTCCCGAATTGTCGACTCTACATCAGAAAGTCCCATGCTTTCGGCGTTGCGTAACACAGGTACAACGAGGCCACGATCACTGGAAACCGCTACGCCGATATCCTGATAGCCATGATATACAATATCGTTACCATCAATGGAAGCATTTACCACAGGCTGGCGCTTCAAGGCTTCTACAGCGGCTTTAACGAAGAAAGACATAAAGCCCATCTTCACGCCATGACGCTTCTCAAATTTGTCTTTGTATTGCGCACGAAGGTCCATAATTGGCTTCATGTTGACTTCATTAAATGTGGTCAACATAGCCGCAGTTTGCTGGGCTTCTACCAGGCGTTCTGCAACTTTCGCCCGTATACGGGTCATGGGGACACGCTTCTCTACACGCTCCCCATCAAATACAGGGGCCATTGGAGAAGGCTGAGACTTGGGAGCAACAGAAGCCGGAGCCTGTGCAGCAGGTTCTGGAGCCGCAACAACAGGAGTATTGCCCCCTTTAGCGAAAGCCAGAACATCCTCTTTTGTCACACGCCCGTCTTTCCCTGTGCCGGACACGGCACCGGGATTCACATTCAACTCTTCAGCGGCCCTGCGGGCAGCCGGACTGAGAACCGGATCAGAATGTGTAGCTGAAGAAACCTCAGCAGTTGCCGGAGCTGCGGCAACGGCAGGAGCGTCCCCAGTCTCTCCAGCGCTAAAGCGACCAATCAACTCTTCACTGAGAATGGTTTCCCCCTCCCCCTTCAGAATTTCTTTTAATACGCCATCTGCCGGGGCAACAATCTCGAGTACAACTTTGTCGGTTTCAATATCCGCCAGCAGTTCATCGCGCTTGCAGCTTTCACCAGGCTGTTTGTGCCAGGTAGCAATAGTTCCGTCAGCTACAGATTCCGGAAATGTTGGTGCTTTAATGTCAGTAGCCATAATCAATCAGATTCCTTTTGCTCCAGTGCTGCTTAATTCAGGTCCAGTGCATCTGCAACCAGCTTCTGCTGCTGCTCAACATGCATGGACATGTAGCCACAGGCAGGCGCTGCCGACGCAGGGCGGCCAGCATAAGTAAGTGCAAGTTTTTTATTAGTATGACCGGCAACAACCCGGTGCATATGATGTTGACTGCAGTACCAAGCGCCCTGATTCATGGGTTCTTCTTGGCACCAAACAACGGAAGTCAAATCAGGATACGCATCCATAATCCCTTTCAAGTCATCCTCAGGGAAGGGATAGAGCTGCTCAACGCGAATAATAGCGATATGAGTAAGCTCTTCAGCCCGGCGTTTATCCAGCAGATCGTAATAAACCTTACCGCTACAAATTACCAGACGGGTAACCTGGCTATTTTCCAACGCATCAGCTTCAGGCAGGACTGTGTGGAACGCTCCCTCTGCGAGATCTTCCAAGGAAGAAACTGCAGACTTATGACGCAGCAGGCTTTTGGGGGTAAATACAATCAGAGGCTTGCGTAAAGGACGCAACATCTGGCGGCGCAACATGTGGAACACCTGAGCAGGTGTTGTTGGCACACAAACCTGGATATTATGCTCAGCACTCAGCTGCAGGAAACGCTCAAGACGAGCAGATGAGTGTTCAGGCCCCTGACCTTCGTAGCCGTGAGGCAGCAACATGGTCAGGCCACACAGGCGCCCCCATTTGGATTCACCGCTAGTAATAAATTGGTCAATAACAACCTGCGCACCGTTAGCAAAATCGCCAAACTGAGCCTCCCAAATCACCAACGAGTTGGGTTGAGTCGTGGCATAACCATACTCAAAGGCCAATACCGCTTCTTCAGACAGTACAGAGTCATAGATTTGCAGGGGTGGCTGCTCATCAGACAGATGTGCAAGAGGAACCCAAGTCGCACCATCTTTCTGACTGTGAAGAACTGCATGACGGTGGGAGAAAGTACCGCGACCAACATCCTGCCCCGTTAATCGTATAGGGTTTCCTTCCATCAGAAGAGAAGCATACGCCAGCAATTCGGCCATACCCCAATTAATGGGTAACGCACCGGCAGCCATTTTACGACGGTCATCAATTATCTTTCCAACCTGCCGCTGCAAGGCAAAACCTTCCGGAACCTGAGACAAAGACTGCCCAAGCTCCTGCAATGTTCCTAAAGCAACACGCGTATCGTGAAGTGCCGTCCACTCGTGACCCAGATAAGGTGTCCAGTCAACATAGAGGTTCGTGTTGGGTTCACGCACCAGGCTCTTGGCTACATGCTGACCATTATCCAGAGCCGTACGGTAATCCTCAACCATGCCATTGTTCTGCTCTTCGGAAATCACCAGACTCTCAACCAGAGACCTCGCATACAAAGTACGCGTGGTATCCTGCACCTTGATCTGGCTGTACATCATCGGCTGAGTTGAAGAGGGTTCATCCGCTTCGTTATGACCGCGACGACGATAGCAGACAAGATCAATAACAACGTCTTTCTTGAATTCTTTACGATAATCTGTTGCCAGCTTGGTCGCAAAAATAACCGCTTCAGGATCGTCGCCATTCACATGCAGAATGGGTGCACCAACGATTTTGGCTACATCTGTGCAATATTCCGTAGAGCGGGCATCTTCACGCTTACTGGTAGTAAATCCAACCTGATTGTTTATAACAATGTGAATAGTGCCGCCCGTTGCATAAGCACGGGTCTGGGATAGCTGGAATGTTTCCATCACCACCCCCTGACCAGCAAAAGCCGCATCACCATGAATAGAGATAGGTAATACCTGCTCACGCTGTATATCTTCACGACGATCCTGGCGAGCACGCACAGAACCTTCAACAACAGGGCTGACAATTTCAAGGTGAGACGGGTTAAAAGCCAGTGCGAGGTGAACTTCGCCACCTGGAGTCATCACATTGGAAGAAAAGCCCTGATGGTATTTCACATCACCGGAGCCATTCAGAGAATGAAGATTAATTTTCCCTTCAAACTCATCAAACAGATCGGAAGGGTTTTTACCGAGAATATTCACAAGAACATTCAGACGGCCACGGTGAGCCATTCCGATAACAACTTCTTTGACAGATCCTGCCCCGGTACGCTGTATCATTTCATCCAGCATTGGAATAAGGGACTCGCCCCCTTCAAGGCCAAAGCGTTTGGTTCCAGGGAATTTAGTACCAAGGTATTTTTCAAGACCTTCTGCAGCTGTCAATCGCTCCAGCAAATGCATGCGTGCATCAGCACTCATCTCCGGGCGTCCACGGACATTTTCCAGTTTTTGCTGGAACCAGCGACGCTGTTCCGTATCAACAATATGCATGAACTCAGCACCTATCGAACTGCAATAGGTTGATTCCAGAACCTCACAAATTTCCCCAAGGGTTGCTTCTTCTTTACCAATGAAGAGAGAACCCGTCTGGAAAGGAGTGTCAAGATCGGCTTCAGTCAAACCATGGTGCTCTAACTGAAGATCAGGAATATCTTTACGAACCATCAACCCCAGAGGGTCAAGCTTGGCTTTCTGATGACCACGCACCCGATAACCATTGATCAGCCGCAGAACAAGAACCTGCTTTTTTTCATGTTCGCTGCTGACAGAGCTCGCTGCCACAGGCTGTCGCCGCTGACGACTTTGAGCCAGATGAAGGAAGTTTTCCCGGACAGTTGAATGAGGAATATCATTAGCAGTCGCGCCACTGACCTGAGGGAGGCCAGCAAAATAATCACGCCACTGTTCAGGCACTGCATTAGGATCACGCAGATAGCGTTCGTACAGTTCTTCTACATATGCAGCGTTCCCCCCGGATATATGGGCAGTTTGCCACATCCGCTGCATGACACCATCTTGCATTATCTCTATCACCCCAAATGGAGGGGCACACTATCTGCCAGCAGGCACGACTAATCGTTAAATGACGGGCGAACAGATCGAAATATGCTCTGTCATTTGCCGGTTCCTACAGATAGCCCGGATTGTGCCCGGAAGCCCCTGTTGGTTAAACCTTACGAGACGCTTGTAGTTCTGGATGCAGAATAAGCTGCTATCTAAGACCGTCTCTGGTAAATACCGTATTGCTAACCACATTTCATAAGTGCAGCAATCAAACCCAAATCAGGCAAGGCCAAGCTTATTGGACATTTGCCGTAAATCTGTCGCCAATTATAGGCACTATCACCTACACAAATCACCTGTTAAGTAACGGTTTTCTGTATCCTTTTTTCACACAATCGCAAAAATGCACCAATACCATACCTAACAACCAAAAAAATCCCCGGTTAACCGGGGATTTCTTCATCAGGTACCGCTTGCAAGGAGCATGTTGCGTATATGGCCAATTGCCCGGGTTGGATTCAAACCCTTAGGGCAAACGTTGACGCAATTCATGATTCCGCGGCAACGGAACACACTGAACGGATCATCAAGCTTGGACAAACGCTCTTCCGTTGCTGTATCACGACTATCAGCAAGGAAACGATACGCCTGAAGCAGGCCGGCAGGACCAATAAACGTATCTGGATTCCACCAGAAAGAGGGACAGGACGTTGAACAGCATGCACAAAGAATACATTCGTACAGACCGTCTAACTTTTCTCGCTCTTCCGGAGACTGCAATCGCTCGATAGCTGGCGCAGGGGCATTATTGATCAGATACGGATTAATCTTTTCATACTGCTTGTAGAAAAGAGCCATATCAACCACCAGATCCCGAATAACCGGCAATCCAGGCAGCGGCCGGAGAACCAGCTTACCTTTACGCACAGCCTGTGACAGAGGTGTAATACATGCCAAGCCATTGGTGCCGCTGATGTTCATGCCATCAGAGCCGCACACACCTTCACGACAGGAGCGCCGATAAACCAGACTGTCATCTTGCTCTTTAATCAGAGCAAGAACATCCAGAACCATCAGGTCTTTACCTTCTGGCACATCAACAACCAGATCCTGCATATAAGGAGCAGCATCCGTTTCAGGGTTATAGCGATAAACGCTGACCTTCAAACTCATTTTCAGCTCCCTCCTCAGTAGGTCCGTGCCTTCGGCTGGAACGGTTCGACAGTCTTCGGCTTGAAATTCACCGCACGCTTGCCAATCGTCTTGTCTGCAGGAAAATACAGAGAATGGGCCAACCAATTCTCATCATCCCGCTCCTGATAATCATTCCGAGCGTGAGCACCACGAGACTCTTTCCGCTCAAGCGCAGAAACCGCAGTGGCGTAAGCAACCTCATAAAGGTTCTCAAGCTCAAGCGCCTCGATACGAGCCGTATTGAAAGCATGGCTTTTATCAACCAAATGAACATTTTCAAGGCGCACCTTGAGCTCACCCAGCTTCTTAAGACCATCAATCATGGTCGCTTCTTCACGGAATACACCGAAGTGCAACTGCATGATGTTTTGCAGATCTTTCCGGATATCTGCAACCTTTTCACCGGATGTAGAGTTATTCAGTCGATTCAATCGAGACATTGCTCTTTCAATGTCAGCCTCACTGGCATCAACAGAATCGAAACCTTCTTCCAAACTCTTTTTAATCTGAATGCCGGCCGCACGACCAAACACCACCAGATCCAGCAGTGAATTACCACCCAAACGGTTAGCACCATGGACAGAGACACAAGCAGCCTCACCACAAGCGTACAAACCCTCAACGACTTCATCTTCGCCATTGGCATTGCGCATTAATGCCTGACCACCAACATTCGTAGGAATACCACCCATCATATAGTGGCAAGTTGGCACAACAGGAATGGGCTCTTCGACAGGATCAACATGAGCAAAGGTCTTGGAGAGCTCGCATACACCCGGCAAGCGCAGAGAAAGTGTTTCCTCCCCAAGGTGATCCAACTTCAACAGTACGTGATCCTTATTCGGACCAGCACCACGACCTTCCAGAATCTCAATAACCATGGAACGGGCAACAACATCACGACCAGCAAGGTCTTTGGCGTTTGGAGCATAACGCTCCATAAAGCGCTCGCCTTCGCCATTGATCAGATAACCACCCTCACCCCGGCAACCCTCTGTTACCAGTGTACCGGCACCGTAGATACCAGTCGGGTGGAACTGCCACATTTCCATGTCCTGGGCCATATAGCCGGCACGCAGAGACATACCAACACCATCACCAGTATTGATCAGGGCATTGGTAGTAGAAGCATAGATACGACCAGCACCACCGGTTGCCATCACCGTGGCCTTGGCTTTGATATAAACCACCTCCCCGGTTTCAATGCAGATAGCGATAACACCCGCCACCTGACCTTTGGCATTTTTAACCAGATCGACCGCATACCATTCGTTAAAGAAGGTAGTACCACCCTTCAGGTTACCCTGATACAGGGCGTGCAGCAGGGCATGACCGGTACGGTCGGCCGCGGCACAGGTGCGGGCAGCCTGACCACCCTCACCGAAGTTCTTGGACTGCCCACCAAAGGGTCGCTGATAGATGCGCCCTTCTTCAGTACGGGAAAATGGCAGCCCCATATGATCCAGCTCATAAACCGCCTGCGGACCCACTGAGCACATATACTCAATAGCGTCCTGATCACCGATATAGTCAGACCCCTTTACGGTGTCATACATATGCCAGCGCCAGTCATCATTCGGGTCATCACTGGCGATCGCACAAGTGATCCCTCCCTGTGCAGACACAGTATGAGAGCGGGTTGGAAATACTTTGGTAATACATGCGGTGCTCACACCGGACTCTGTCAACTGCAGAGCCGCGCGCATACCCGCGCCACCACCACCAATAACAATGGCATCAAATGTCAGCGTACGAATCTTCGACATCCCTTATAACCCCCAAAGAATCTGAACACCCCAGACCACATAGCTAAACATGGTAATGCCGCACAGTGCCTGAAACAGAAAGCGGAAAATCAGTGCCTTTTTACCCAAAGCCCGCTCATTCAGATAATCACCAGAGATAGTCCACATACCCACCCAGGCATGCGCCCCCAAAGAAATCAGCGTTAGCAGACTGAACACTCGCATCCAGGTCTGGTCAAAGAGTGCTTTCCACTCATCAAACCCGACAGGTGAAGTGCATAACAGCCAGGCCACCATAAAAACAGTAAACGTGGCCAAAACAAGGGCGGTTACCCGCTGTACCATCCAGTCATAAAGACCACTACGCGACAGATTGGTAATATTAGTTACCATACCCACACCCCCGCCAAAATACTGAGAGCAACACCTAGCACCAGTGTTACCTGCGCTCCGGCTTTTCCGGACTCTTTCGTTTCACCAATACCGGCATCCATAAGAAGATGCTTGATACCTGCAACAAAATGATAACCAAGGCCGGTCAGCAATCCCCAGGTAATAAACTTGGCAACTGGTGAAGTAAGACACTCGGTAAACTGCTCAAACCCTTCCCTGGAACCCAGCGAGAGATCAAGCCCATATAAAAGGAAGGCAATACCCACAAACAGAATCACACCGGAAATACGATGCAAAATGGATGTGTAGGCGGGTAAGGGCAACCTTATTGTTGTCAGGTCGAGATTGACTGGTCTCTTGCTATTCACGGTCTGACACCCTGTAACCCGAACGGGCTTTTGGAATTATGCATGAATTATGGTTTTGTGCTGAAGGTGAAATATCTGTTTAGATAATCGATAAGAACTGACTTTTCAAAAACCTCTATCCAAACCAGTACTGCCCGAAACACCTAAACTATGTATTTACACGCTCCAGACTTCGGCCGAAAGTATAGTCATTTCGGTTTTTGATTACAACGGCGCTCCTCCGTATAAACCACTAGGATCAATGCCTTGTATTGCACCAGGTCAAAGCCTGCGCACCAAAACAAAACAACAACTTTCATAAAAATATCTGCAACTGCTATTGACAAAAACAACATTAAAACAGAAACAATGATGGACCGTTGCAGGAATTAACTTTTAAAGAGAAAGCGTTATTCACCTAAGCCTACAGCCTGTTTGACAAAAACATTAATCTCTCTATAGTTGGGCAAAACCAAGCATACTGAGCCATAAATAAAATACGTAAATACACGACATCAGGCTCAAAAATCACAAAAAAAGCAAATACACAATCAGACAGTACTAGCAGGAGGGCCCATGGCTGAGAAGCTCGCGCGGCTAACCATAGAAGGTAGTGAAGAATCCTTAGAACTGCCGGTTTACAGCGGAACTCTTGGACCCGATGTCATAGACGTAAGAAAACTAACCGGTAACGGTGTGTTTACTTACGATCCGGGTTTTGTATCTACCGCAGCATGTGAATCAAAAATCACCTTTATCGATGGCGACAAGGGAATCCTCTTACACAGAGGCTATCCCATTGAACAGCTGGCTGATAATTCAGACTTTCTCGAAGTGTGTTATCTGCTGATTTATGGCGAACTGCCAACAGCTGAGCAGAAAGATAACTTCTCATCAACAATCATGGGTCACACCATGGTTCATGAGCAAATGATTGAATTCCTGAACGGATTCCGTCGTGACGCTCACCCAATGGCCATCATGTGCGGCCTCGTTGGTGCATTGTCGTCTTTTTATCATGACTCCCTGGACATCAACAACGAACGCCACCGTGAAATCACCGCTTACCGCCTGATTTCCAAGATGCCTACTCTGGCAGCCATGGCGTACAAGTATTCCATTGGCCAGCCATTTATGTACCCACGGAATGATCTGTCCTACGGCGGTAACTTCCTGCACATGATGTTTGCAACGCCCTGCCAGGAGTATGCAGTAAACCCTGTTCTGGCACGCGCCATGGACAAAATATTCCTTCTGCACGCCGACCACGAACAGAATGCATCCACTTCTACAGTGCGACTGACAGGTTCCAGTGGTGCCAATCCGTTTGCCTGTATCGCTGCGGGTATCGCAGCACTGTGGGGGCCCGCTCACGGTGGTGCCAATGAAGCTGTACTGAAGATGCTGGACGAAATTGGTGATGAATCCAACATTGATGAGTTTGTAGCCAAAGCCAAAGACAAGAATGACCCATTCCGCCTGATGGGCTTCGGTCACCGGGTTTACAAGAACTTTGACCCTCGCGCCAAAGTAATGAAACAAACCTGCGACGAGGTTCTTGGTGAGCTGGGTATCAACGATCCTCAATTGAAGATCGCCAAACGCCTGGAACAGATAGCTCTGGAAGATCAGTACTTTATCGATCGCCAGCTGTATCCAAACGTAGACTTCTACTCTGGCATCATCCTGAAAGCTCTGGGCATCCCGGTTGAGATGTTCACTGTAATCTTTGCCACTGGCCGAACTCCTGGTTGGATTGCCCACTGGCATGAAATGATCAGCGGTAGCTACCGTATCGGACGCCCTCGTCAGCTTTACACTGGCCCGGCGAAACGTGATTTCACCCCTCTATCTGATCGTTAATCCATAGCTCAAACGCGAAAAAAATCCCCCACCAGGAATGGTAGGGGATTTTTTTATGTGAAAACAATTACACCAGCTGATCATCCCACTGCAGGTTTTGCTCATTGAGCAGATCATCCCGCATACCAATCAAAGTCAGCGAACTGTTCCCGTCGAGGTTAATCACAAGATTACGCTCCTGCTGTACACTGGCATCCCGCACAGCATCCAGAGAATCGAAGCCCAGCCCATTCAAAAATAGTGTCACTGCCTGCTTCAAAATCACGAACTGCCTGCTTCAAAATCACGAATAGTGTCATAACCACCATTCGCTGCGATACTAAACACATCCTGACCAGAACCACCCAGCAGCCAGTCATCACCTTTACCGCCCGCAAGATAATCATGACCACTACCGCCCTCAAGGTGATCTGCACCCTGACCACCTTCAAGCCAGTCATGGCCACTACCACCTATTAACTGGTCACTGAAGTTACGCACTGAACATCAAAGTTTGGCATTATTACCGCCATGAGAAATGACCTAATCGAACTGTATTCTGACTATTTGCTTTC
>NZ_CAMZOG010000048.1 GCF_947331445.1 Parendozoicomonas sp. Alg238-R29
CCTCAACCTGAAAGAATGGAGTCCTCAACCTGAAAGAATGGACCCTGTGAATGCCATAACCAAACATTTATACTCAATACACGAAATCGCCTTGAAGGGCGGAAGCAAAATAAAATAAGGACATCCCTTGTGGCCGAAATTGTAACATTACTGAGTGATCCAACTGTCTGGATTTGGGTTATTACTGTGCTCGGTTTACTGGTTGGCAGTTTTCTCAATGTTGTAATTTACCGTTTGCCGGTCATGATGGAAAAGCAATGGAAAAACGAATGCCAGGTAGTCCTCAACACAAATGCGGAACCTGTACCAGACACGTCTCCCCGTTTTAACCTTCTTGTACCTCCCTCAGCCTGCCCAAAATGTGAACATAAAATTCGCCCCTGGGAAAACATTCCGGTTATCAGTTATCTCTTTCTCCGTGGTCGTTGCAGTGGTTGCCAAACCCCTATTTCCATTCGCTACCCGATTATTGAGTTAGCAGCGGGTTTGCTGGCACTGCTCAGCGCAATGGTTTATGGCCCGGGCATGGAATCTTTTATGGTCTGCCTGTTGAGCTGGTCGCTTCTGGCTATGTCGATGATTGATGTAGACCACCAGCTGTTGCCAGACTCCATGACTCTGCCTTTACTCTGGCTCGGTCTACTGCTCAATACCAATGAAATGTTTACTACTCTTGAGGATGCTGTTTATGGTGCGGCAGCAGGGTACCTTTCCTTATGGTCCGTGTACTGGTTATTTAAACTGACCACCGGCAAAGAAGGTATGGGCTTTGGTGACTTTAAGCTTCTAGCAGCACTCGGTGCCTGGATGGGCTGGCAGTTCCTCCCGTTGATTATTTTGTTGTCTTCCCTTGTTGGTGCTGTGATTGGCATCGCAATGATTATTTTCCGTGGCCGAGATCGCAATATTCCTATCCCTTTCGGCCCCTATCTGGCGGCAGCCGGTCTTATTGCCATGTTTAAAGGCGATGAAATTATTTCCAGCTATATGCAGATGGCAATGCCATAGGAGTTCTGACTGTGTTTGTTGTTGGAGTAACAGGTGGAATTGGGTGTGGCAAAACGGCTGTTACCGATTACCTAGCCAGTAAAGGGATAGTGATTGCTGATGCCGACCAGGCATCCCGGGTGGTTGTAGAACCAGGTCGCCCAGCATTGCAAAGTATTGCCGAACATTTTGGCCAGCACCTGATACTGGATGATGGCAACCTGAACCGGCGAGCCTTGCGGGATATTATTTTTAATGACCCCAATGAAAAGGTTTGGCTGGAACAGTTACTGCACCCGCTGATTAACAACCAGTTAAAACAGGAACTCCAGCAGGCTGGATCAATTTATTCCGTACTGGTTTCTCCTTTATTGTTCGAAACCAAACAGAACACCATGGCCGACCGAGTTCTGGTTATTGATGTGGCCGAAGAGGTACAGATCGAACGGACTATAGTGAGAGACGATATATCCAGAGAGCAGGCTGAAGCCATCATCCAATCCCAGGCCAATCGTGAAAAACGTCGAAGCTTCGCTGATGACCTGATCGATAACAGCGGCACTATTGAACAACTTCATCAGCAGCTCGACGAACTCCACAACAGATATATAAAGCTCAGTCGGAGTTAACCTTGCTTCCATCCCTGAACAGCTCTACATACCGGGCATTGTTAATACGGTGCGAGGCACCTGTTAGAGCTTCTGTCAGACTATGAATTGGCTGGCCATGTGAGACCAGCAGAACATGACCATTTTCTGAAAGTGAGACCGCTTTTTCCCAAACTGCCACCATCCGCGCCCTGATCTGTTCAGAAGTTTCACCATCAAAAGATTCGGGGTTGTCCGGGTACCAGTGATCCCCTGAAAAATTATTATAGGGCTGACCATCTCTTAACCCCAGGTTTCGTTCAATCAACCGGTCATCCATAAGAATACGGTCGGAAGGAAGATTAATAACTTTTGCAACAATCTGAGCTGTTTGAATCGCTCTTGGCAGTGGAGAGGAAATAATGAAGGCAACATTCCTTTCACCAACCCCCGCTCCAGTTAACTCAGTTCCCAAAGCCTTAGCCTGCTCCCTGCCCTTATCCGTGAGCGGCGCAGGATAATAAGAGGGGTTTGCTGGGTGAGTACTGTAGCTTTGAGTCTGGTTTCCCAGAGACTGGGCATGACGAATCAGAAAAACCCTGTTTACTTCCCCGTTGGCCACTTCCCCGTTATCAGACCTTGCTCTAACACTAGCGCTGAAAGCGGTAGGAATAACAAAAGCCAGAACGACTATTCGTAACCACGCAGGCCTGACTCTCATGCTCTCACCTGTCCCTATGCCGCAAATTGGGAAGGAGAAAATGTAGCAGACCCCGTCAAACCTGTTTGAAGTCTCAATCTGAAGACAGACTATGTATTACGATTAGCTAGGGGCGTGCACGCACCAGGAGGAGAGAGAGCTTTTCACAACATGGATGACAACCTGACGCACTTTGCTGACATCATCAATGCTGTAGCGCTGATCTCGCATCAAGTTTAAAGACGCTGCTTCCATGGACCAGATCAGAGTGTAAAACACCATTTTGTCGGGAGCATCACCCGCAATTGTGTTCACCCCATTTTGTAATGCAGCAGCCATACGGTCATAAACACTTTGACGCAGGGGAGCCAGGGGAGAGTCGGAGCGCATGGCCTCTTCTTCCAACAACAAAATGAGCGACCCAATACTGGTGTGATAATGAAAGAACAACCCGACAGCCTCTTCCACAAGACTAGAAACACTGTCAGCACCTTTTACGATTTCATTGACCCTTGAGAGAAACAGTTCCCCTCCAGCCCGGTAGATGGTTTCCAATACATCAACCTTACCCGAGTAATATTTGTAAAACGTTCTTCGGGACACGCCAACTACTTCAATCAGGTTATTAACATTGGTACCGGCAACACCACGGGACACAAAAACCGGTATGGCTTTCAACATGATATCAATCGCCGGATCACTTTCTGAAAGCACAACACGACCACCCAGCGCATCAAAAACCTGCTGCACAATATCCAAATCTGTGGGCGGAAAGCTGCTGACTTGACTGATATCCGTTGTCATACCGTTTATCGTTGTTGTATGTTGGCGTTGGCTACGGACTGACACCGTGTGTCAGACTGGTAAATATGGCTGCGACATCTTTCTGCAACAATATAATAACAAGCAGGCGGCTCATGACAATTATTCAGGACAACAAATTCACTCTCCTACTGCCGGGGCTGCACAAGCTATTACTGCTTCTGTCACTGTTTTGCCTTTTGGCTCTCTCTGGTTCGCTGAAAGCGGCCGAGCTTTGGTATCTGGGCCAAAAAATCCCCGATGTTAATAAAATCTGGAATTCCGCAGATTACCGACTTGCCCTGAAGTCGTTGAAAACCATTGATGAAACGCAACCGGACTCCCTTCCAAAGCGTGGCGGTAGTCATACCGGCGCTGTTTTTGAGCGAATGGTGAATGATGAGAACTTTCGCCCCCAGCTGGATATTTACCAGTCCCTGGATTATCGCCGGGAAGAAGCCTCTCGCATTCTGTTCAGTTTACGGGAAATGATGCGTCTCTATTTTGATTTTTCGGCCAAACAGCAACCTTATGGCCGAGAAGCTCTCAGCCTGATGAAGCATTCTCTGCGCCAGCAGGCGGTCTTGTTTGAACTGACTGTCGAATTCTGGTTGACCCTGCCGGAAGACCAGCAACAGAGCCCTGATCGCCTCACTGGCCTTGTTGACACCAAAGGTGCTGCCGGACTACTCGCTAAAAGTGCGATTGATTATCTTAGCCTGCACAAGCAGTTTGATAGCAGCGCACTTGAACTTTATGCCTATGAGCTGGGCAAAAATTTACCCGAGTTGTTTGTTCATCTTCGAGATCAAGACAGAAAAGTGCTGCTGGATAAAATCGAAACCCAAACACAAAACCACCCTCTGTTAACCATTCGAAAGGCTTTGAAATCCGTGCAGCCTGTTTTGATATCCATTGACCAGCAGGTACAGAGCTCTCAAAGAAAAAACGCATAAGCAAATAGCAAAACAACCTTAGAATGGCATAACAAAACGTCTACCTTTGCTGAACCAGCATAGCCACCCGGAAGTCTCAATAAAGACAATATTCAAGGATGGCCAGGTTCAGGGGGATAGAGACGTGACAAAAAAAACAACCGGTTTTCGCTTACCTGTTAATTCAGGCACGCTTGTACTACTGGCTGCCGTGCTGGGTATATTGACTGGTTTTCTGGATATTCCAGCCATCAACGGCACGGCAGAAGTCATCGGTGAATTGTTTATCCGATTACTTAAGCTGGTCAGCACTCCCATCATTTTCTTCTCGGTACTTTCCACCCTTACCGGTATGGGCAGCCTTCACGATGCAAGTATTCTGGGAGGGCGAGTGATCCGCTATACACTGCTGACTACATTGATTGCCGCGACCATTGCGCTTGGACTGTTTCTGACTATCAATCCGGCAGGGCAAATCAGCACACCACAGGTTTCAACTATTGCAGATGCTCCACAGACTCAAACCGGCTATTGGCAGTATGTTATTGAAATTGTACCCACCAGCTTTATTACCCCCTTTACTGAAGGCCAAGTCATCAGTGTTCTGTTTCTGGCTCTGGTATTGAGTCTGGCTATTCTCAGCCTCCCCATACAACGGCGTGAACGTTTACAGGTGCTGTTTGAAGACCTTTTCGGCGCCATCATGAAACTTACCAGCGGTATCCTTAAGCTTCTTCCACTGGCAGTGTGGGCCTTTGTTACCGGTTTTATAGAAAGCATTTCCAAAGACAGTATTGGAAATCACCTCCTACTCTATTTCACCTGCATCCTGCTGGCCAATATTGTTCAGGCAACCGTTGTACTTCCACTGTTATTATCATCAAAAGGTATTTCACCGGCACAGACTTTCCGTGGCATGTTACCGGCACTGGCTGTGGCATTCTTTGCCAAGTCATCCAGTGCTGCATTGCCAGCTGCCATGGATGCAGCACAAACACGTTTGGGTATAAGTTCTCGGATAGCACGGTTTAGTTTTCCCCTGTGCACAACCATTAATATGAATGCCTGCGCCGGTTTCATTTTGATTACCGTGTTATTCGTATCCACTTTAAGTGGAATGACTTTCTCAACAGCAGAACTGGCAGCATGGGTTGTGATTGCAACTATTGCTGCAGTAGGAAATGCAGGGGTGCCCATGGGCTGCTTCCTGCTGGCCAGTACTCTGCTGGCCACCATGAATGTGCCCCTGGAACTGATGGGTGTAATTCTTCCGGTTTATGCGCTGATTGATATGCTGGAAAGTGCCATTAATGTCTGGTCTGACGCCTGTGTGACCAGCATTGTTGACAGGGATGTCGCTGCTACAAACACAGCTGATACTTAATTAACCTCCCACTCAATTGAACGGGAGGCTTCTGCTTCTGACTTGAAAAAGGTGTTAATCAAACAGCTTCAGAAAGATCAGAATTATTATCCGAGAGTTCATAAACAATTGTGCGGATACCAGCGCAAAGAAATGCCAGATCTTCATCGCTCATAATGTAGGGAGGAAGTACATAAACCAATTTCCCGAACGGGCGAACCCAAATACCTTCCTTCACAATCCTTGGCTGCAGCGTATGCATATCCACAGGTTCTTTCAGCTCAACTACACCGATAGCACCCAGTACACGAACATCAGCTACAGCAGACATTTCGGCACAGGCCTGCAATCCTTCCAGTAACCCTTTTTCAATACGGGCCACCTGTTTTTTCCACTCGCCGGTAGCAAGGATATCAAGGCTGGCACAGGCCACACTGCAGGAAAGAGGGTTCCCCATAAAGGTTGGTCCATGCATGAAAACACCCTTATTACAGATGGTATGGCTGACTTCTTCAGTGCAGATAACTGCAGCCATGGTCATATAACCACCAGCAATCCCTTTTCCTACAGCCATAATGTCCGGAACAATATCAGCGTGTTCGCAGGCAAACATTTTTCCGGTGCGACCAAAGCCTGTGGCAATTTCATCAAGAATGAGAAGAACACCATATTCATCACACAGCTCCCTCACCCGCCGCAAGTAAACGGGAGAATAAAAACGCATGCCCCCAGCGCCCTGAACTATGGGTTCCAGAATAACGCCAACGAGCGCTTGATGATTGTCTTTCAGAGCCTGATGAAACTCAGAAATGTATTTTTCATCCCAGTCATCATGAAAACCACAGGCTGGCGCTTCTACGAAAACATGTTCCAGTAACACCCCACGAAACATGGAATGCATACCATTCAACGGATCGCAGATTGCCATGGCTCCGGTGGTGTCTCCGTGATAACCATTGCGAACCGTTAACAATTGGCGACGCTGTTCATTGCCCTGACTGCGCCAGTACTGCACAGCCATTTTGATAGAAACCTCTACCGCAACGGAGCCTGTGTCTGCCAGAAAAACTGTTTGCAGAGGTTCCGGAGTCAGATCAACGAGACGACGGGAGGCTTCAATAGCAGGCTTATGTGTTAAGCCACCAAACATAACATGGGACATGTTCTGTAACTGGCCTTGGGCAGCTTCATTTAGTTGAGGATGGTTGTAGCCATGAATAGCAGACCACCAGGATGCCATGCCATCTACAAGCACAGTGCCGTCTGTCAGCGTGAGACGAACACCATCTGCCGACTCTACAGGGAATACCGGTATCGGATGTGTGACAGATGTGTAAGGATGCCAGATATGCTCTTTATCAAACTGGAGATCTTCCTCTGTCACAGTGGCATCTGAAGTCATTGGCACTGGTTTCACTCTTATTCCTCTCAAACCCTGTCTCGGCAGATAGAGACTTATATAGAAAGATGTGCAGAATAGAATGAAAAACACCGTGCACTCAATAAGCAATTGTCAACTTTCATGGATTTTGCTGAGTTTACTTCTGTTTGCCGACAACTGTTCTATCCTTCGAGGCCAGAAACAAAAAAACCCTGAAAAATGCCGAACAAATCCCGAATGGATAGAACTGGACAACACAGCAAAGGTTTCGCCACTACCCTTGCGCTAGTGTTAGCACTTATACCTGCAGGAGCGGCCACATTTTCTACCCTTATACCTTTCTTGCTCGGGGATAACCCGCCGACGTATCAACAGCTGCCCGTACAATGTTCAGACACTGTACCAAAGCTATCTCCCGGACAACCCATTAAAGTCATGAGCTGGAATATTCAGTTTTTGGCAGGCGCTTACTACCCTTACTGGACTCCCGGTTTTGACCAGCCACTTTTAAAACCAGAAGATATTGATCGTAACCTGGAACGCATCGTCGAAGTGATACGAGAGGAAAATCCGGACATTCTGCAATTACAGGAAGTTCACAGAACACACCCTCTAACTCATCACCGTGATCAATTGGCCATGCTGTACGAAAAACTATCAGACTTTCTGCCCTGTTACAGTTCCGCCAGCTATTGGAAGGCTCGCTTTATACCTAGCAAATATCTTACAGGTAATGTCGATATGGCCATGGTCACGATGAGCCGGTTCCATATCAAAAGCGCCAGCAAACAGTTGCTCCCGGCAACCAGAAGAACCCGCATCCTGGTCCCTTTCTATCCTCGTCACTCGCTTTTGGAAACCAACTTCACTCTTTCTCAAGGAGGGCAATTTACGACAATTAATACCCATCTGGACTGCCCCTCTATTGGCCGGGGCAGGATGGACGAACAAATACATGCACTTCTTAAACGGATAACCCAGCTGACAGAAGAGGGACGCCTGTGGATGCTCTCCGGAGACTTTAATCTCACCCCACCAGGCTTCTATCCAAAGTTGCCTGATAATCAAAAATCCTTTTACTCCGAAAAATCCCCCCTTACTCCTTTTTATAAAAACTTTCATGGCATACCACAGCTGAAAGATATCCACGGAGCAGAAGGTAAACGCTGGCTAACCGCTTACGATTTAAATCGGGATTATCTTGATCTGCTGATCGATTATATTTTCCACCCTCATTACATAAATTCTGGGGACGATAGGGTGAGGCACCTCCCTCTGGACATTTCAGATCACATGCCTGTTTTCACAACTCTTTATCTCTCTCCAACAGAAATATCGCCAGATACGGATAACTGACATACAATCCCGCTACTGGATTTTCCTATTAAAAAGATAAAGCTGACCTACGTTTTACAATGAGTGTATTATTCGTCGAACAACTCACCACCATTGATTTTTCCTACTTGTGCCCTGAGCGAGGACTTGTCGGGGAAACCTGGCTGGTTGATGTCGCACTGACAGGGGAGTTAAATGATGAAGGAATGGTTTTTGACTTCGGTCATGTAAAAAAAGAAATCAAATCCATGATCGACTCCTATGCTGATCACGCACTACTTGTGCCTGCCAGACATGAACAGATTTCGGTTGTGGAGCACGAGGGTGAGAGGGAAGCACACCTCAACCTGATCAAAGGCGGCCAGGTTTTCTGCAAAGCTCCATCCCAGGCGATCCTTCCCTTGCCGGTTACAGAAATAACACCAGAGCTTATTCGTCCATTGCTTGAGCAACACGTTCTTGCGGGCTTACCGGATAACGTCCGAGGCATAGAGATGCAGCTCTACCCAGAGAGTATTGAAGGCCCCTATTTTCACTACAGTCACGGCTTAAAAAAACACAAAGGCGACTGCCAGCGTATAGCCCACGGACACCGCTCTCAGATAAAAATCTTTGTGGATGACCAAAGACGCTCTGATCTCGAACAGCAGATCGCCAGTGACTGGTCGGATATTTATCTGGCGACCAGAGAAGACCTGAAAGACTCAAAAAATATTCAGGGGCTGACTCACCTGACATTCTCTTACACTGCAATTCAGGGCCGTTTTGAGCTCCAGGTTCCTGAAAGGATCTGTTATCTGGTAGACACCGACACCACTATCGAGCTGATTGCCGCTCATCTTTCGGAGATTGTCGGCCTGAAAAGCCCAGGAAGTCAGACAAAAATTATTGTGAATGAAGGTTACTGCAAAGGAGCAATTTCAGTCTTTGCAGCATAAATCACTCGCTATTACTTGCCTCCACTACCATGCGCCTCCATAAACGGAGGTGGTAGCTGGTCTGCACTGCCAGAATTAGAGGGTAAGAATAAGAGAGGCTGCACACTTTCTTGTTTGGATTTGGTTGTGCCCGGAAAACTATCGGAATTAGGCCAACTATGGCTCACACTATAATTACCGCGATGAATGTTCCACACATATGAGCTCGGATGAGAAAGTGTTTCACTTTTACTGCGTTTAGGATTCACGATAGGCTTTGTGGATACTAAATTGAGATGTCGCGAAGTGGTAATAGACTGAGTAGTCTGAACAGGTATCTGGGCCGGTGAATGTGCGTGCCCAATACCATCCATAGGCCCAACAATCTCATCGTCTATGTCACTGGTCGTACCTCGTTCCCATTCATTGGGGTTAAGAGATGGCCAAACAGACCCCAATGGCGTAAAGGATGTTGGCATTATCCCTACCTCAGCAACCCCATCTCTCCAATCATGCTTGTCAAAGTAATTATCGTCAGCACGGTAATATATGCAGGAGCCACCAGCTCTGTGTTCCACTCGGGCAAAATAGGATGAAGGATTACAGGTATTGGATCCATCGCCCCCCACCTGCATTTTACCATCACGCCAGGTATTGGTATGCAAATCGGATATAAAAATCCCTGCATCTGTTGAAACTGTAAGATAACCTTCATGTTTCCTCACGGGGCTAGGGCTGTAGGTTATAGAGCGAATATCTATGTCGTTTTTCGTATATTGGTTAAATTCCAAAAACTCCTTCAGGGAAGCACTGGCAACAAGTCCAAGATCCAAACCTGATTCTGTCTGTCTGAAGAAGTACAGACTTGTTGATGTTGCGATATACAAGCCACGGGGGGTCATTTCTATGCCCCTGAAAGGTGACTGGGTGCCCAATGTTTCTTCATAAATCATTTCAGTCACCTGAGTTGTTTCAAACTGATCGCGAAAATCATAAAAAACAATCCGATCTTTAACCTCCCCTATCCCTTTATAACTAACAATCAAATTAAACTCCCATGGCTGATTTGTGGGAGACGTATTGCTTAATTTGTATTTTTGATCGTAGGCTTTGATGTGATTGATATGAGCTCGTGGCTTGGAAGTTAATACATTTTCGAGCGCATACTGGTATTTAGGCAACCAACACTTTTCAGCCTGATCAAAAGTTTCTTCAAACTTCAGCTGAAATAAGTGCTCTTTGCTACCAATATATATCCAAGTCATTTTTTTATAATGGTGTACACTCAAAGCTCCTGTCAGTTCATAGCCATCTTCCGATAAAAAAAAATCTTCATCTAACGGAGTGCCATCCTCCTCCCTAAAAAAAGATGAAATAAGCTTACAGTGTGGTTTAACTTCCCAGTTCCGTTGCATGCATAGCCTTTTACTATCTCCGGAAATCCAAACTGCTATCGTTTCATCAAACGACACCAGACTTCTCAGACTTGGCAAATCAAACTTACCAAACATAGCGAAAACAGGCGTTGATAACCCCACAACGACCATACTTGCTAAACATACGAAAATATTGGCAATTTTTGCGTAAATAACTGCTCCCCCATAACAACCGCAGCGATTCAGCACATACTGAAATTTCCCAATAGTTAAGCTGAAAACAGACGCTTCGCCAGAACTTTGGGCATAAAAAAACCGCGCTCTACTTTAAAGCAGGGCGCAGTTCTTATTCAGCAGAGTTGAGAGTTATGGGGTGATGATGTCGGGTAAGGAACTGCCATTACTGGCAGCCCCTCCCCTAAGAACCGTACGTGCGAGTTTCCCCGCATACGGCTCAAGCCCCTCAAAGCCTGACCAGGGTCAAGCCAGAAGCTCAATTTTCAAAACTCAGGTTTGCAGGTTAAGAATCTCCGGGGCTTACGCCCCGGCTATTCCAAGATTAAGCGTATTAGAGCATCCCTACCCCTGTAAGAACTGCAATAGCTCTAACGGTAGCAGCAACGTCCAACCTAACCTCTACTTTCAGATCAAATTTCATGGTAATACCCTTCTGTTTGATCTGGAGCTCCAGATATGAATATCTGATTACTTATATACCGCCTGCAAAGCGGTAGCTGAATTACCTCTAGAAAGTAACCCAGCAGCAGACATGTAACTTGTGCCTCTCCCCTTCACAGCATATCTCTGCGCCTTGGAGCTTTACCGTTCTCACGCCCTTTAGCCACCTTGTAATCGGTGACATTCGGGGTTAACAGCCCCGAAACCTGCAAATTCAAATATCAGCACATTATATCCATCGAATACTGTACAACCGTACAGTTTCAGCGACTATTTACTGATATTCCAACCCTGAGAATGCAATTGCCGATGGCAATTCGGGTGCAACATAACCAGATTGGACAACACATCCGTCCCACCATTCGTTCTCTCAATGATGTGATGAACATCCCAACCTGATTCATGATCCAGCGTTCCACAACATAAAGGACACAACCCTTTCTGCTCCGACCAGAGCCGGATCAGCTTCCCCCGAGACTTCAGAGATTCTTTAACCTTCTTCAGCCATCTGGCCTCGAAGTATTGCTCCCACTCGGGATCGTAGGGGTTGGCATTGCCCTTGATTTTCACATGTCGCTTAATCGCTACATCACTGGCATACAGCAACTCTGCCAATACACCATTACCATCTGCATCGCGGTACGCTGCACAGAACGTCCAACTACGACCACCTACACGCCGGAAATACTTCTTCATAATCCAGCCCTTTCGACGGTTGGCGTGTCTGCGCCTCGCCCATTGCCACAGCATTTTCCATATCTGTAAATCTACCCGGCTGAAGGTTTCCTTCGCCACTATACCTCTGTGGTAGTTTGCCCAACCTCTGATAACAAGGTTGAGCAACTGCACTAACCTGTATTGCGGCACAGTTTTGTTGGATTTAATGATCTCTCGAACTTTCTCCAAGAGTGCCTTCACATTCTTATCTGATGGCTTTATCAACATCTTGCCGTTGTACTTACGTACATTCTGCCCGAGAAAATCAAACCCTCTTGAGATATGTGTTACCAAAGTTTTTTTCGGAGACAGGGCAAGCCCTCTCCCCTTCATAAACTGCACGACCTTAGGCAGGGCTTTCTCCCCAAGCAGCTCTTTCGAGATGCCTGTGATAATGAAGTCATCTGCATACCTCACATAATTCACTTTGTGCTTATAGCTCTTCTTGGTGTTGGATCTACCAAAGGCTTCCTCCAACTCCTTTTCCAAACCGTCCAAAGCGATATTCGCTAACGTAGGCGAGATAATGCCACCTTGCGGTGTTCCCGTTTCTGTTGCGAACAATTGCCGGGATTCAATGAGCCCTGCTTTCAACCACTTGCGTAATACCTGCTTGTCCATAGGAACATGGTCAAGCAACCACTCATGATTGATATTGTCAAAACACCCTTTTATATCCCCTTCCAAAACCCACTCTGGAGCGCTGCTACGGCTGAGAACAATGAAGCATTGCTCAATGGCATCAGCAGTGGATCGCCCAGAGCGAAAACCATAGGAGTTTCGATCCGCACAACTTTCCGACACGGGTTCCAAAGCCAGCAGAAACAACGCCTGCATAGCTCTGTCCTTCATGGTCGGAATACCCAGCGGGCGGCGTTTACCGTTAGCTTTCGGGATGTATGCTCGCTTCAATGGTCGCGGTTTATAACCTTGACACTTCAGCGAATGCAGGGCCTGCCATTTCGACTTAGGCGTACTCCAAAGAACTCCATCAACTCCAGAAGTTCTCTTACCCGCATTTTCTGTTACCCGTCTTACTGCCAAAGCTCTGGCAGAAAACGAGTTAACCAGTAACCGTTGTAATGCTTTCACACTGCGCCAGTTTCTGGCTCTGGCTGCTTTCGCGATACGAAGCTGCACCCTCCTGACCTGCCGATTGGTTAACTCCCAGTTAATCTGGTGCCAACCCTCCGGACAAGCGGAAGACGCAGACGCTTGTGATACAAGTACGCTCACTTGCTGTCCTCCTTGGTTTACCCAAACGCCGGAGCACAGCAACCCCAATGGGGTACTGTCCCCCATTGGGATATATTGATGACTGCTGGATGACTCCAGACAGTATCGAAGGTTGTACAGTTCTCTCGCGATGAGAGGCCAAGCAGAAGTCTGCACCCTTTTTGGCAGAGTACTGTTTCAACTCTTATCCGATCCATTACAGACCGGCATTCGCTTTCTCTGCTCTCCTTTACCCGCACCTCCAACAGCTTTTCTTGCGATCAGCCTGCCCTTACTACTGGGCAGAGATTCGGGCTTACCGAGTTTCATTTCCATGACACTGATGGGTTAGGTTCTGCCTATCCGCCGGTAGTCGTTATGCTGGCGTATCCCCAGATGTAAAAGGGATAACCGACTACGCACCTTTTGGTTGAAGCCTATCAGCAACTTAGGCTCGTCGCGGCTGACGACGTTTATCAGCAGTTCACATACGTTAACCTTGCCATCCAGCCTAGCGCCTCCCCCGCGTGTTGCTCGCAGGTTCTACATACTGCTTTACAGCAGATATGCACCACAAAGTGGGGCTACATTTTCAGGAAGCTTCGCACAAAGCCGTTACCAGCAATGCACTATCCATAGGCTACTGTTGGCCAAACAACAGGTCTCGCTACCGATTAGATCAAAGATCACAGCAAACGGTGAGACAATCACAGAAATGACTTACGCCGGTAGGTATAACCAACCGTAAGCATGATATAGGCACGAATATCCCTGCTACGTCAGAACCACAGATGCGATTCCTTCAGCATGAACATCAATACGCGCTGAGGCGTGAGATACTAGGCCTGCACCCAATACCTGAATACGGACTTCCCTTGCGAGAAGACCGGTATCCAGAGAGTGATCCGGATACCGGATTTATCAAATGCTGCTTATTTTTTAGCGGATTTGGGTGAGGGTATTTTCATACCCTCGGGGACGTAGCCCGCTTTAGTAGGTCAGCTACCTACGCGACTCTCGTCGCATTACATCATGCCGCCCATACCACCCATGCCGCCCATGCCGCCCATGCCGCCCATATCAGGTGCACCAGCAGCTGGTTTGTCGTCTGGCAGCTCGGCAACCATGGCTTCGGTGGTGATCATCAGGCCAGCAACGGAAGCGGCCGCCTGCAGTGCAGAACGGGTGACTTTAGCTGGATCCAGGATACCCATATCCAGCATGTCGCCGTATTCACCAGTCGCAGCGTTGTAACCAAAGTTACCTTCACCAGCCTTAACCTTGTCAACAACAACAGACGCTTCGTCACCGGAGTTGGCAGCGATCTGACGGATAGGACCTTCCAGAGCTTTCAGAGCCAGTGCAATACCAGCTTCCTGCTCTTTATTGATTCCTTCAACAGAGATGTTGTTCAGTGCACGGATCAGGGCAACACCACCACCGGCAACAACACCTTCTTCAACAGCAGCACGAGTTGCATGCAGAGCATCTTCAACACGGGCTTTCTTTTCTTTCATTTCCAGTTCGGAAGCAGCACCAACCTTAATCACGGCAACACCACCGGCCAGTTTGGCAACACGTTCCTGCAGCTTTTCTTTGTCGTAATCGGAAGTAGAGTTCTCGATTTCGGCACGAACCTGCTCAACACGGGCAGTGATGTCGGACTGGTTACCAGCACCGTCAACAATAGTCGTGTCTTCTTTGGTGATCACGATGCGCTTGGCAGTACCCAGATCGTCCAGGGTAACTTTCTCCAGGCTCATACCGATCTCTTCGGAGATCACAGTACCACCGGTCAGAACAGCGATGTCCTGCAGCATGGCCTTGCGACGGTCACCGAAACCAGGTGCCTTAACAGCAGATACCTTAACGATACCGCGCATGTTGTTAACAACCAGAGTTGCCAAAGCTTCACCTTCAACATCTTCAGCGATGATCAGCAGAGGCTTACCAGCCTTGGCTACAGCTTCCAGAGTCGGCAGCAGATCACGGATGTTGGAGATCTTCTTGTCGAACAGCAGGATGAACGGGCTTTCCAGTTCAGCAGACATGCTTTCCTGGTTGTTGATGAAGTAAGGAGACAGGTAGCCACGATCGAACTGCATGCCTTCTACAACGTCCAACTCGTTTTCGAGGCTGTTGCCTTCTTCAACGGTGATAACGCCTTCCTTACCAACTTTTTCCATTGCTTCCGCAATGATCGCACCAACAGTGTCGTCAGCGTTGGCAGAGATAGTACCTACCTGAGCAATAGCTTTGCTGTCAGCACAAGGGGCAGACATTTCTTGCAGCTGAGTCACAACAGCAGCAACAGCTTTGTCGATACCGCGCTTCAGGTCCATTGGATTCATGCCGGCAGCAACGTACTTCAGGCCTTCGTTAACGATGGACTGAGCCAGAACAGTCGCGGTAGTCGTACCATCACCCGCCTGATCGTTAGCCTGGGAAGCGACTTCCTTAACTAACTGCGCACCCATGTTTTCGAACTTGTCTTTCAGTTCGATTTCTTTAGCAACAGAAACACCATCTTTGGTAATGGTTGGCGCGCCGAAGGACTTCTCCAACAGCACGTTACGGCCTTTAGGCCCCAGAGTCGCCTTCACAGCGTCAGCCAGAACGTTAACGCCTTTCAGCATTTTGTTACGGGCTTCATCAGAAAACAGAACTTGTTTTGCAGCCATCTCAATGTTCCTTTAAATCAGGTGAAAAGTCGTAGCACAAACCATTAACGTATTCGTTAAGGGTTATTCGCCTTCAACAATGGCCAGAATGTCAGACTCAGACATCAACACGTGCTCAACACCATCAATTTTGATGGTGTTGGAGTCGCTGTGGTAACCGCCGAATACGACCTTGTCACCTACCTTTACAACCATTTCAACCACATTGCCGTTGTTGTCGATGCGGCCAGCACCAGCAGCAACAACTTCACCACGGTTGGTTTTTTCAGCCTTGCCAGGCAGAACGATACCGCCGGAAGAAGTCGTTTCACTTTCAAAGCGGCGCACCAGCACCTGATCACGCAAAGGACGGAGCTTCATTGATAATCTCTCCAGCTGTTTTTTTGAAAACGCTAATTTCCCGGTTGAAACCGGTTATTCCCAGTAGTACCCAGCACCCGGAAAAACCGAGTCACTGATAAAAGTTTTTGGCCGCTGCATTCAGCCCTAAGGACTGTTACAGAAGTTTTCTTGTGCGAAAATTCATGCAAAAGAACACGGCCGCTCGACATGAGTGGGGGCTGGTATTTCGCATTTCAACCCCCGAAATTCAAATTAGCCGAAAAAATCATTCTTCTCTTCGAAATTCCCCGTCAATAGCATCATCCGAAGAGGGTTGAGCAAACGGTTGCCGGAAATCATTGCCACGAAATTGTCCACCCATGCCGACGCCACCAGAAGTGTACACCTGAAAACGGGAGCTGCTAGTCATTCGTCGAATCAGCTTTCTGCGTATAGGAGGGATCAGGCCACACAGCGCAACAGTGTCGCTGATAAAGCCCGGAGCCAGCAGCAAGGCACCGCAGAAAGCGATAACCAGACCTTCCATCATTTCCATTGCAGGAACTTCGCCAGAAGACATTTTCTGCTGGGCTCGCATTAGAGTACTGAAGCCTTCCTGGCGCAACAGGAACAAGCCAGCGGATGCCGTGAAGAAGATCAGGGCTATAGTAGGCAGCACACCGATCAGGCCACCTACTTTTATAAGAATCATCAGCTCTGTAATCGGGAACAGAACCAGAAGAAAGAAACCAAGGCGCACTTTATTTCTCCGTGAGAGACAACGCTCTACATTAGTTACTGGGAGTTATATGGCGCTGGAACTTCTGTTTTCAAGGAGTGGATGCAGAAAAGTGATATTCGATACATTCCTGTAGGCTGAAACATTATCGCTTTAACCTGCCGGTAAAGTCACGAACATGGGCATGATGAGTTACGTCTGTTGAAGCTTGCATCAGGTTATCCATCATAGGATTCGTAATATCAAGAATGTCCTGTTCTGATAAATCCCTGAAGTTCATACACGGCCACCAGCTGTTTCGCTCTAAACAAGCCGATTAAAAAGCCGGCTTACGATAACCCAGTAACAGAATTAACTCAGGCAGCTTTTGCCATTGCTATCAGAAACTGACGAATATCTCCGGCGCTTTCCGCCTTCTGCTCGAAAGGAATACGCACCAGACGTTTTTCAATACGAATCATAAATCCGTAAGGATCAACCCCAGCCATCTCTGGTGTCGCGCTTTCTGGTAAAGCCACACTAGCCTGATGGCAGTATTTTTGAATAGCATCACTGTGGTCTTCATTCATATGAGTGATTACGCCCTCTTCCACATTACCGGCAAAAGGATTGGCTTCTGCAATCAAATCATTTTCCAGCCAGTGAATATCACCAAAACCACCAATATAACGATTTCTTACCGGGACGATGCGATAGAAGCTGAAATCGTGTGTTTTGTGATAACCGCGGGATTCAGGGAAAAAGCTGTAATAACGGTTAATTGAGGCCTCATTAGTTATCTGCTCAGCGTCGCCTACCCAAGTCAGGCGGGCACCGGTTTGCACATCATCCATGCCTGACTGGGCAATTGTCAGAGATACCTTGGTGTTCCTGGCAATATTGCGGGTATGTTGCGCCAGTGTACTGATCAGGATAACGGGGTAACCATCCGCATCCAAACAGTAAGGTACAACAGAACCAAAAGGGTAGCCTTCAAGCACACGAGACTGGGTAGATAGAACACCACTGTATTCTGTTCTTAAAAACTCTCGTGCGTGCTGGGCTGAAATTTTTTTATCACTCATAGGTCTTGTCTTATAAATTTTGCTGAATAGTAATGCCATTTTTAGCAGGCTTTATTTTCCGCAAATGATAATAATTCTCAACCATGCGTCCATTGCTTCTGCTCTTCACTTAATCGGGCGTCGTATAAATACATGTACATCCCAGCGACTCCTATAACTAAAGCAATAATGGCAAACCCCTGCTCGATAATCTTATAACTGGCCAACACACCAATCAGTACATAACTCACAGTACATAACTCAGACTCTGGGAAATACTGGAAAACAACTTTAAACCACCCTCTACCTGACCACGCCCACTGTGTCAGGATAGTTGTAGATAAAGTTGATCTGAAAGCTACGTTTGCAGTTTCTACTAGTAGCACGGGGCTTTTACATTTCTTGACTTATACAACAGAGCCCAACTGGAAGATTGGCAGGTACATGGCAATAATCAAACCACCAACCAATGTGCCCAAGACTACCATGATAATCGGTTCCATCAGACTGGTTAATCCGTCTACCATGTTGTCAACTTCATCTTCGTAATAACCGGCTACTTTATCTAGCATTTCATCAAGAGCACCGGATTCTTCACCAATCCCTACCATCTGCACAGCAAGGGCTGGGAATACATTGGTATTACGCATTGAGAACTGGAGTTGCTGGCCGGTTGATATATCTTCCTTAATGCGCACCGTAGCTTCACGGTAAAGTACATTGCCGGCAGCACCGGCTACAGAATCTAGAGCTTCTACAAGGGGGACACCGGCTGCAAAAGTTGTTGAGAGTGTACGTGCAAAACGTGCGATAGATGATTTATCAACAATTGGTCCGATAACCGGGAGCTTGAGAATAAATAAGTCCATTTTGTTACGAGCAGACTCTGAGCTGGCCAGTACTTTCTTCATTGCAAAGATAAAAGCAACAAGCGCCAGGATCACTATATACCACCATTCCTGCATAACTTCTGAGATATTAATAACCATCTGGGTAAACGCAGGGAGTTCAGCGCCAAACCCGGCAAACACTTCCTCAAACTGGGGGACAACTTTAACAAGAAGAATACCTGTTACGATGAAAGCGACTGCAACAACGGCAATAGGGTAATTCATCGCTTTTTTGATTTTCGACTTCAGGGCTTCAGTTTTTTCTTTATATGTTGCAATTCTGTCAAGCAGGGATTCCAAGGCTCCGGACTGTTCACCAGCATTAACAAGGTTGCAATAAAGGTCATCGAAATATACAGGGTGTTTTCTCAACGAGTCTGCCAGGTTCGTTCCCCCTGCAACATCGTTTTTAATTTGATTAACGAGGTCTTTCATTGCAGGCTTTTCGCTACCTTCGGCGGTAATCTCAAATGCCTGAAGCATGGGAACACCGGCTTTAGTCATAGTAGCCAATTGGCGTGTGAACAGGGCAATATCGAGGGGCTTGATCTTTTTGCCCTTGCCACCGATGGATACGCTTTTCTTGCGGACTTTAGTGGGGTTGACACCCTGCTTCCGCAATTCTGCTTTTGCCAGAGCCAGGGTCTTGCTGGATATTTCTCCTTTGGTGGGGCGGCCGTTTTTATCTTTGCCTTCCCAAGCAAAAACTGAAGATTTATTGTTCTTATCTGCCATCTGAAAAACGGTCCTTAAATTTTCCGACCCGGGCCTGACCATAACTAGTCTTATGGCTCTTTGCCAGTGTTAAACCGGGAGGTATTTTCCTGAAATACTACTGGTAATTACCTGTCAGCGTCCACTGAAAACCTGACCCGGTCTTTGATGCGCATCACAGTCAGACTGCCTCCCCATACGCAACCGGTATCAAGGGCTTCATAGCCATCTTCGAAAACACGTCCTTCCAGTGCGGCCCAGTGTCCAAATATTACTGTAGTCTTTTTTGAGTGCTTGTGATCATGAAGAAACCATGGAGCAAATCCTGGCGGTGGAAGATCTCCCTTCTGGATGAGTTCCAACTCGGCTCTTGCATTGCAAAAACGCATACGGGTGAAGTAATTAGCGATTACACGCAGGCGATCTGTCCCTTCAAGGCCTTTTGACCAGATGTTAGGTTCATTGCCATACATATGATGGAAGAACTCATCACTGTTCGAGCCCCGGATAGCCTCTTCGAGCTCGGCCGCTCTTTTTAATGCTTTTTTCTCACTCCAGATTGGAGGAATGCCAGCATGCACCATCAGGCAGGATTTTTTCTCGCTGTAATGCACTACGGGGCGGTGTTTCACCCAATGAATTAGTTCGTCTCTATCTGGTGCGTCAAGAACGTCCTGAATGGTATCGCTGCGTTTGGGCGTGCGGGCACCGGCAGCAATGGCCAGTAGATGCAGGTCATGGTTTCCCAGAACGGCTATGCACTGTTTGCCCAGACTTTTCAGGTAGCGGAGAGTGGCAAGATTTTCTGGGCCTCTGTTCACCATGTCACCGGCAACCCAGAGTTTGTCTTTGCTCTCATCAAAATCAACAGTGTCGAGAGCTCTGCGCAGAACGCTATAGCACCCCTGTATATCGCCAACGGCGTATGTAGTCATGAAATTATAAATCGAAACTAGTTGACTGAGCCGGGCACCTGTAGACTGAACAGAGGAATTCTTGCGTCAAAGAACTCTCCAGTGTCGTCCAGCATCTGGTAGGAACCATGCATACAGCCAACGGGTGTAGAAAGAATACAGCCACTGCTGTAAGAGTAGCTGTCACCGGGCAGAATGTGAGGTTGCTGCCCGATAACGCCATCGCCCTGAACTTCCTGCTGGTGTTTATCACCGTCGATGATAAACCAGTGTCGTGTCAGTAGCTTTGCTCCTTGGTCGCCCTTGTTGGAAACCGTTATATGGTAGGCAAAGGCATACTGTTTTTTTGCAGGGGAGGAGCGTTCAGGAAGGAACTCTGTTTCGACATGTACGTCGATAAGGCGATGGTTTTCCAATATTTGTCCCTGAAAATCTGTTATAGCTGTTTATCTGCCAAATAATCCGCAATTTTTACAAAGGACTCAAGCGCTATTCGTTCTGGACGCAGGCCGGGGTCAATACCCAGTTCACTCAGCTCATCACCGGTGATCAAGCCTTTCAGACCATTGCGGACTGTTTTTCTACGCATGGCAAAAGCTGATTTCACCACCCTGTCGAGCAGGCGAATGTCTTTGCAGGGGTGTGGCAACTCTTTGTAAGGAGTCAAGCGCACAATAGCGGAGTCGACCTTCGGCGGAGGGTTGAAAGCACCGGGGCCAACATGGAAAACATAATCCACCTTGCAGTGGTACTGAACCATGACACTGAGACGGCCATAGTTGTTTTCGCCTGCGCCTGCAGCCATGCGATCTACTACTTCTTTCTGCAGCATAAAGTGCATGTCCTGCACGATATTGGCAAAAGAAACCAGGTGGAAAATAAGCGGGGTAGAGATGTTGTAAGGCAGGTTGCCAACAATACGCAATTGTTCATCACTTTGCTGCAGGCTGGCAAAGTCGAAATTCAGGGCATCGGCTTCGTGGATAGTGAAGTTATCATTCAGCCCGAACTGGAGTTTCAGGAAGGGAATCAGATCCCGATCCAGTTCCACAACATCCATTTTTTTTGCTGTGGCCTGAAGTTGGTTTGTCAGTGCTCCCTGACCCGGACCAATTTCAATCATATGGTCGTCAGCTCTTGGGCCGATAGCGCGAATGATGCGATTAATCACACCCGGATCATGGAGAAAGTTTTGACCAAAGCGCTTGCGGGCTTTGTGGGGAATAGCCTGGGTGTTGATAGTCGTTGTACTCATGAAATAGCGGTTTTTGATAATGATCCGTGCTACTGAGCGCGGATCATATCAAGGGCATAGACAATGGCAGTGTTCAGGCTGCCAGCATGGGCAAGGCCTGTACCAGCAAGATCGAGGGCTGTGCCATGGTCCACTGATGTGCGGATTATAGGCAAACCGAGCGTGATATTCACGGCTTCGCCAAAACCTTTGAATTTCAGCACCGGTAATCCCTGGTCGTGGTACATGGCCAGAACCGCATCGGCATTTTCAAGTTTTCCTGGGTTAAAGATGGTATCTGCCGGGAGGGGGCCAGAGAGATTCATACCTTTGGTGCGCAGGCGATTCAATGCTGGTTCAATAATCTCAATCTCTTCCCGGCCAAGGTGACCATCTTCTCCTGCGTGAGGGTTCAGGCCGCAGACAAGAATATGAGGGTTATTTATGCCGAATTTGTTTATCAGATCGTTGTGAAGAATTGTGGTGATCTCTTCCAGCAGTTCAGCAGTAATCGCTTCAGGAATTTTTGCCAGTGGCAGGTGTGTGGTTACTAATGCAACCCGTAAACCCTCGGTAGCCAGCATCATCACAACTCTTGGGGTTTCCGTTTGCTCAGCCAGCAATTCAGTGTGCCCTGAGAAAGGAATGCCTGATTCGTTAATAATGCCCTTGTGAACCGGGGCGGTCACCATTGCGTCAAACTGACCATTCTGGCAACCATTAACTGCTATTGTCAGCATATTCAGCACATAGGCTGCATTGCGTGCATCCAGCTGCCCGGCAACAACTTTTTCCCGAAGAGTACTGGGAAGAACCAGAAGTTCATTGGGACGGCTGGGAGTGGGAGGCTTACCTGGTGAAAACTGTTTGATGGTGACATCAAGGTTAAGCTGGTTAGCCCGGTCTTGCAGAAGATCTGGATCGGCTATCACCACAATCTCTGCCTCATGGCTGTGAACAGCCTGCATCAGGCAGAGGTCGGGGCCGATACCGGCTGGCTCGCCAGAGGTGATGGCGAGCCGGGGAATCCGGTTTGATTGCATGGAGAGTAAAAACCTAGAGTTTAATTTCTACGTAAGCCTGATCCCGCAGTTCGCGCAGCCATACCTGCAGTTCCTCCTGGAACTTGCGCTGGCCAAGAACTTCACGAATCTGGGCCGTGCGCACCTGGTCGCTGATATCTTCGTTACGCTTGTCCTGAACTTCCAGAATGTGCCAGCCGAACCGGCTCTTGAATGGAGTGGTGGCAACATTGGCAGGCGCAGTACGCATCTGTTCCCGGAAGGCTGGTACCATATCATCAGGATTTGCCCACCCTAAGTCACCACCATTCAGAGCAGAACCTGTGTCATCTGAATAGGCTTTGGCCAGCTCGGAAAAGTCGGCACCGCTTTCAATACGGCTGTACAGGTTGCGAGCCAGTTCCTGGGCTTCCAGATCACTGCGAACTTCGTTGGGCTTGATCAGAATATGGCGAGCTTTCACTTGCTCTTGCAGCATCTGCTCGTTACCACGACTGTCGCTCAGTTTGATAATGTGGAAACCACTAGGGCTGCGAATAGGGCGAGATACTTGGCCTTTCTTCAGGCCAACAGCGACTTCGGCAAACAGGGTTGGGAGTTGATCTGCTTTTCTCCAGCCGATATCGCCACCCTCCAGTGCGTTCTGGCCCTGGGATTGGGATACTGCTGTTTGAGCGAAGTCTGCCCCTTTGTTCAGTTGTTCGTAGATTCCCTCAGCTTTTTTGCTGGCGGCGGCAATCTGGTTAGGGGTTGCCCCCTCAGGAAGGGATACAAGGATGTGGCCTAGACGATACTCAATAGCCAGTTGTTGGCGGCCTTCCTCAGACTTGCGGAAGTTTTCCACCTCCCGGTCAGTCACCTGAACCCGTTCCATAACCCGGCGCTGACGAACACGGTTAATCAGCATTTCCCGGCGAATCTGCTCACGAGCTTCGGTATAAGACAAACCATCCTGTGCCAGAGCGTCCCGGAACTGCTCCAAGGTCATGCCATTACGGCCAGCAATATTGCGAATGGCATCGTTCAGAGAGTTATCATCAATGCGGGCGCCGGCACGATCGGCAATTTGCAGTTGCAGATTTTCAATGATCAGGCGTTCCAGAACCTGCTGTTTTAGCACATGTTCGGGAGGCAGAGCCGTGCTGCGATCCTGAATCTGCCTGCGAACTGTCTTCAGTCGGCTGTCCAGCTCACTTTCCATAATGACATCGTTATCGACAATCGCGACAACCCTGTCCAGAGGAACAACCTTAGCCACTGCTACGGGAGCAACAGCGGACACTCCTGCGACTGCCAGAGTGGCAGTCAGCAGGACATTTCGAATGCTTTTCATTGTCATAGCGTAAGCTTAATCAGTCCTTGCGGCTGCTGTAACCGCTGATTTCGTTCAGGAAGACTCCGACCTTGCTGCTGGTGATATTGCCCAGACCTTTGAGGACAAACTCAAAGAAAATACCTTTGTCTTCGTCGGCAACATCAATATCGTCGTCCGGATCAATCCAGTTCCGATACATTACCCGCATCATATAACAGCAGGATTCACGTTCAAAACCAAACGATTGCTCCATCTTACGACTGTTGGTTATGTCGTAGGTGTAGCGGCCTAAAACACTCCACTGAGGGGACAGCGGCCATACAGCACTGAAATCAACTTCTTCCAGATTACCGTTTACATACTTGCCAGTGTTATTGCCCCTGTTGGGGCCGTCACTGTATTTCTCTGCACGGTCGACTTGATCGCGGTAACGATAACGGGCGTTAAACACGCTGCCAGCTTTGGGTAGATATTGCATCCCCAGAGCGTATTCTTGGTTATAACCGCCATTGGTGTTGTACATCCAGTCCTGAGTCAGGCGTAGATCCCGGCGAATATTCCAAACCAGCTGAGTGGCAATCGGCGATGTAGAGGCCTTGTTGGCCTCGAGGATGCGTCGTTTATCTTCGCTCAGGTTGGTGTCTTCGTTGTCGTCTGGATTCAAAGTTGGATCGATCAGAACTTCACGATCTTTGAAATAGAAAACCTGACCTATGCCAAAGCGAAATCTTTCGTATCCATTTTCTTCGAGAAATCTGCTGGTGATTCCTAAAGACAGCTGATTCGTATCTCCAATACGGTCATAACCGGAGAATCGATCATCACGCCATAAACTGCTGTAGGTGAACGAAGATTCACTGGAATCGAAATCCGGGTTTAACTCTTGGCCACTTTTATAGGGGGTATATATATATTTTGCACGAGGTTCTAGTGTTTGGGTGAACTTCATGCCTCCCAGTGTCGTTGGGCGATCGAAGAATAAACCACTGTCTAAATAGTATGTTGGCGCGGTGGTGTCGGGTCTGTCCTCACTTACTGGGTCGAGTCGATCCAGTCGGTAATTAACAGAGCGGAGCTTCACCCCAGGCTCTACAAATGCATAGCTATTACTGAAACGATATTTGGCGCTAGTTTCTGCGTACAGTCGCTGCCCTACGGCATTGTTGATGCCAGAGCCTTCACCAAATACACCCTCGTACACATCGTTCTCAGGATCAACAAGAACCTGGCGCTTATAATCCCAGTCCTTATCACGCTGGAAGTCAGCATAGTCCAGGACATAACCAACACCAAAACCACTCTGGAGGTTTACGTTGCCAGCTAGATTGAAGTCGATATCCTTGTTGTAGGGGTCGTCTTCATCCTGATCCATATTTTCCAGATGCTGGGTGCCGAGAGTCATTGCCCACTGATGGCTGCTTAAACCGCCACCCTGATAAGTGGTGTATAGCTCTTTATGCAGTGGGTTCCGGGAATCAATATTCAGATCAGTACCGAAGTCATCAAAATACTCACGGTCACTGGCATCGGTGTAGTTAGCCCTGTAACTCCAGTTGCTGGTCAGATTCTGTTCGTGCCGCAGGTTTACCATCCAACGGTTTTCGTCGTAGTTCAGATTTTCTTCTTTGACTTTATCTGGCGTGCTGTAGGCACCACCCAGCTCACCTTTAGCTGACTTGGTCAGATAACGGAACTCTGATTCGATCAGGGCACCACGGTTGGTCATGATGCGTGGAGTAAAGGTCGCATCCATATTGGGTGCAATGTTCCAGTAGATAGCTTGGGTATAGTCAAACCCGTTGCCATCTTCTGAGGAATCAAAAGCAATGGTTGGATACAGTAGACCGGACTTACGTCGATCATCCAGTGGGAAAGTAATCCATGGGGTATAGAATACTGGAACGTCCCAAAGCTCGACCGTGGCATTGGTGGCCGTACCAAAACCACTGTTGGGGTTCAGTTCAACTTCGTTACCGTTTAACTGCCAAGTACAGTTGCCGGGTTTACAGGTGGTGTAAGTGGCTTTATC
Organism: Parendozoicomonas sp. Alg238-R29; assembly: GCF_947331445.1. Lineage (GTDB taxonomy): Bacteria > Pseudomonadota > Gammaproteobacteria > Pseudomonadales > Endozoicomonadaceae > Sansalvadorimonas. The sequence goes on from NZ_CAMZOG010000048.1 coordinate 25,895, forward strand.
CATATCAATAATGCCACTTTCCCGGCGAACAATTTTATCCGCTTCACCCCGGCTGCCTTCAGCATGGAACACATACTGGGCATTGGTGATTTCTGCCCGACCGCTATCCATATTGACATCGGCACGGTCGCCCAGCATCAGCATGTTTGGTTCACGGATCACCACGTTGCCAATAAAGTCGGCTTCGCTGGTGCTGCGATTCATATTGGCTACGTCACTTTCAATCTGGCGATAGCCTTGGCGAACAACAACATTACCGGTCAGCGTACCCTGGCCGGTTTCCAGGTAGGTGGATTCATCCGCTTCCGCAATAATTGGAGCATCTGAAGGGTCACCAACGTAATCAATACCTGGGCGATAAGGTTCTACATAACCACCTTCACAGACTTTGGCGCTGCGCTGGGATTGTCTGAACAGTGGCAGCTGATCCAGTTGGGTCCAATCAAGAGTCCCGTAAGCCTTGAATACAGTTTGGGATTTCTCTTGTCCCGCAGAGGTTGCCGCTACAGGAAGAACAGACACAGCCGCACCTTCAGGAGCCGTTTGGGCAGTTACAGCTTTTGCGCTGTTTGCCTGGGTTGTAACCCCCTGAACGACTACGGGAATAGCTGGTGCGGTTTTTAGCGCTGGAGCAACTGGTGCCCTTTTCGCGAAAGGTATTGGCCCAGTATCTCTGGGGGCTATGTTACATTGCCAGCCATCTCCTGTGACATTCTGCTGACATAGCCACTGGGTATCTTCTGTCAGTTCTGCACTGGCAGCTGGAAGTACCGGAATACCGGCAAGCAAACCCGTGGTGACAACCAGAGGGAGTTTGTTTCTCAAGATGAAGATGTTCTTTGCCATCGGTTTGAATCCGGCCTTCCCGTCGGCTTCTGTTGGTGACTCCATCATCTCTGGCGAGATTCCCCTTTTACGTATAAACGCCAAGGGTACTCCTGATCTCGTGCCATTCAATGTCAGGCTCAATGCCTGAGTATGAGTCGGGATCCGTAAAAAAAAGGAGCATAATACTGTAATATGCAGGTTCATCACAGAGCTTGACTGATAAAGCTTTAGCAAACGTTGTAATATTTAGAGAAGTGCCAGGGTGCGTTCACAATTGAATATGCGACTCAGTGGCTCTGAATACCATCAGGCGTTAGGCAGGCTTGCAAGAATCGTAGTCACTCTACATTGAGCAAGCCTGACGCCACGAATGCCGGGTACAATAATTCATTGTGAACACACCCTGGGTACTCTACGAGTTGTCGCGGTGGTATAAGCTAGCTCATTTCTTGGAAAAGTTGGAAGGAAAGCATCAGTCCATGGAACTGAAATCCTCAAAGCAGGCATCGGAGTGTGCCGACTCCCGGTATTCCGAGCTTGATAACTGGTGCAGTGAACGTTTATCAGCAGAGTTGGGACGTCACAAGCAAAGTGGGCTGAAAACCGTCTCGGGGGATGCCAGTTTTCGCCGGTATTTTCGCGCTCATACAGCTAGTGAAACCAGTTTCATTGCTGTAGATGCTCCACCAGAACATGAAGACTGCGTGCCATTTATTTCTATTGCCAAAAGCTGGCGCGAGCAGGGTATTCGCACACCAGCCATCCATTCTGTGGATGTTGGTCGTGGTTATATGCTGCTGGAGGATTTTGGCGACAAACTCTTTTATTCCAGCCTTGAAGAATATCTGGTTGAAAAGCGCAGCGTAGAACGACTTTATGTGTCCGCTATGGAGGCATTGTTGGCGTTGCAGAAAACTGTGGTACCTGACGATTATCCTTTACCCCTGTATGACGAGCAGCGGTTGCGCAATGAGATGCAGTTATTCCCAGAGTGGTTTTTAAAGCAATTGCTGAAAGTTGAGATTTCAGAAGATGAGGCCACTCTTCTGAGCAGTCTGTTTACTCAAATCACTCACTCGGCACTGGAACAACCGTTGGTTCCCGTGCACAGAGATTACCACTCCCGCAATATAATGATGCTTCCTGATGGTTTAGGGCTGATTGATTTTCAGGATGCTGTGTTGGGCCCTGTCACTTACGACCCGGTTTCCCTGTTAAGGGACTGTTATATCGATTGGCCACAGTCTCAGGTTTATCAATGGCTGGATCGTTTTGCTGAACGTTCGCCGTACCTTGAGAATGTTGATAACGAACAATTGCATCAGTGGTTTGATTGGATGGGTGCGCAGCGGCATATCAAAGTGCTGGGGATTTTTGTGAGACTGTGGCTGCGTGATGGTAAAAATGGTTACCTGAAAGATCTTCCACGGGTGTACGCCTATTTTCGCTGGGTATGTGAACGCTATTCCGAGTTTGCTGAAACGTCCCTCTGGCTAAAAGAAGACATCGAACCGAGGCTGCAAAAGCAAAGCTGGTGGCAGGATTACAAGCTGAAGAACTGATGAAGGATTCAACCAGGAACTTCCCCATGGATGTAGCCATGATTCTGGCGGCAGGAAAAGGCACCAGGATGCGGCCTTTAACTCTGCATACTCCCAAGCCGCTTTTACCCGCTGCCGGTAAGTCCTTGATTGAATGGCATATAGAAAAGCTGGCGGCGGCTGGTTTTAAAACTGTTGTGATCAATCATTCCTGGCTGGGAGAGCAGCTAGAAGAAGCTATTGGCAATGGTGAGCGTTGGGGTATAAGAATTCTCTGGTCGCCAGAAGACGAGTTGCTGGAAACCGGTGGCGGTATTCACAAAGCATTGCCCCTTCTTGGTAAAAAACCTTTTTTGCTGGTGAATGGTGATGTTTTTACAGATATTAATTTCAACCGTCTGAGATTACCGGATAATAGTCTGGCGCATTTGGTGCTTGTGTCTAATCCTGACCATAATCCCGGCGGAGATTTTACTCTGGTCGATGGTGTGGTTAGTGAGCATGGTGAGAACAAAGGAACCTTTGCTGGTGTCAGTGTTCTTGCTCCGGAATTATTTGATAATTGTCAGCCGGGTGTGTTTCCTTTGACTCCGTTGTTGAAGGAAAAAATGGCTGAAAACCAAGTGACTGGTGAGTTGTACTCAGGTTATTGGCTTGATGTGGGAACTCCCGAGCGTTTACAGACTCTGGAAAAGGATCTTGCTGCAGGTTCTGTCTATTGCAAAACAAGTGGTGATGTAACGGGCAGCTCTGAGAGATAAATATTTATATGTGGTTCAGAACAGTTTTATTTGGCCTTTTGGGTATGATGTTTGGTGGCCCGTTCGGCGCGATTATGGGGGCCTTGCTGGGTGCATGGCTGGATAACCAAAACCAGCGTCCGCGCATGGTTTATGGTCGTCAACGCCAGAGCGAAACCCAGACAGCATTCTTTGAAGCAACTTTCCTGGTAATGGGAAAACTGGCCAAGGCAGACGGTCGGGTAAAAGAAGAAGAAATTCAGCTTGCTACAGCATTAATGAATGAGATGCGCCTCAGTCCTGAGCAGCGTCAGCAGGCTATTCATCTGTTTAATCAGGGAAAAAACGGTGCGCCTGTTGATGCAGTATTAACTCGCTTTCGGCAGACGGCTGGCGGCAGCCTGATACAAATGTTTTTGGAGATCCAGCTTCAGGCTGCGTTTGCTGATGGTGATATCAGTCAGGCTGAAATGGCGATTCTTCATGATGCTTGCCAACTTCTGGGCGTTAATAAGCTTGCCTTTGACTTGTTGTGTCAGCGCTTTCAGGCCCAGCGGGCGTTTTACTCTCATCATGCAGGCCATGGTGGCCATCAGGGAAACTGGCAATCTGCACCTCGTAAAGATGAGCTGAAAGAAGCTTATGCGACTCTGGGCGTTAACAGCGGTGCCAGTGATCGTGATGTAAAACGTGCCTGGCGGAAGCTTATGAGTGAACATCATCCAGACAAATTGGTTTCGAAGGGGTTGCCAGAAGAAATGATGGAAGTGGCGAAACGTAAGACTCAGGAAATACAGGCCGCATACGACTTGATTCAGCAGCACCGCAAGCAATCTTCATAATACCCCATAAAAAATATTAGTTGTTTATGTAGGGGTAATAGAGGCTGTGTGCATATCAGTCCTGCAATCTGGCCGATAATAACGGTTGATGTTAATCCCACGACTAGCTAGTCTGGGTGCGTTTTGTACGTACATAATAATCAGCCTCAATAAAGCGTCCAGACCATGCAGACCAGCAGCAGAGAATCCATTGAATTTTATGTTCGCCGTGGATTCTGGGGAGAAGAGTCTCTCGAAAGCCTGTTCAGACGAACAGTCGCCATTCACCCTGGGCGTCTTGCTCTTGTTGATCCACCTGACCGTGAAGCCTTTACTGATCTTCCTCCCCGACAGTTAACTTACAGTGATCTTTTCTCTGCGGTGCGAGATGTCAGTGCGCGATTGCTGGCTGCCGGTTTACGTAAAGATCAGGTGGTTGTTACCCAGCTTCCTAACACGGTCGAAACAGTTGTTCTTTATTTGGCTGTAGCTCGTATCGGAGCTTTGTTGTGCCCAATGTCTGTTGATCAAAGCACAGCGAGCTTGGCAGAGGCGTCTTTGCAGCTTGAACCGGTTATGTATGTGGGTTGTCACTATCGTCACCGGAACTTATTAAAGCAGGCGCGCACATGGTTGCCTGAGTCCTGCCAGTTTGCCAGTTTCTCTCCTTCGGGGGGCGATGTTCTGAACCTTTCGCTGGATCATCCTGCTACCGAGGATGAAATCAGGCATCTTGGGCAGATAATGGATACTGTCCCAGTGTCGCCCAATGAAGTCTTTACCCTGACTTGGAAGCGCCATACAGATAAGCACCCTGCAATCCCCAGAACTCATAACCAATGGTTTGCATTGGCTTCTTTTGTTTATGAGGGAGCAGGGCTACGCAATGGTGATTCGTTGTTGTGTTCTTTCTCGTTGGCAGAAGTGTCAGGGATAGGGGCGTTTCTCTATAACTGGCTGATGGCAGGCGCGCGGATGGTGCTGAATCAAACAGGTGAACCTGAGGTCATCAAATCCCAATTGGCAAAAAATCGTGTGACTTGTGCAGGTATACCACCTGAGCAACTGATATCGGTTTTGGAGCTGGTGGAAGGCATGCAGGAACCTTGCTCTCTACGCACGGTTATTTCCGGGTTTTCCCCCATGGATGCGGACGTTGCCCAAAAAATTGCAGGCACTGGAAAGGTGACGGTTTTGAACTGTTACAGTACGAGTGAAGGAGCCAGCTTGCTGGCGACTCCAGCAGATCGTTGTGAACAATGGGAGGAGCACCTGTTTCCCCGGTTTGATGAGCAGATTGATGGCTGGAGCAGTCGCATGTCTCGCATGGTGCGTACCAGGTTGTTTGCGCCTGGGGCTGAGGAGGAAATCACCGAACCTGGAAAACCAGGAGAACTGTTTGTAAAAGGACCATCATTGTTTGACCGCTATTACCCCTGTGAGCCAGAGGGAGAGTATGAAGAGCCGAATTATAAAGATGGCTTCCAGAGAACCGGGGACCTGTTTGTGATTGATGAACAGAATCCACGTTTTTATCGGTTTGTTGGGCGAGTCGAAGAGCAGATGGATTCTTGATAGGCAAAGGGAGTGAGAGTCACTCCCTTTTTATTGTTTGCTTACTTTAAGTGGGGCTCAATAGTCGGCCATACATTTTTAAAGAGTATTGGCTGAGCTTCTGCTGTTGGGTGAATACCATCCGGTTGATTTAACTGTTCCTGCCCGGCAATTCCATCAAGAAAAAATGGTACTAGAGTGACGTCAAACTCACTGCTTAAATCTTTATAGATAGTGTTAAAGCGTTTGGTATATGCGGGCCCATAATTGGGGGGCATTTGCATTTCAAAGAGCAGAGTGGGTGTTTTGCTGTCGGCCAGTAGCTGCAGCATGGCGGAAAAGTTCTTTTGAATAGATTTCAGGGGCGTGCCGCGCAAACCATCGTTTGCTCCCAGTTCCAGCAGCACTAAATCTGGTGAGTGCTTTTCCAGTTCTGCTGGTAAACGGCTTAAACCGCCAGATGTTGTTTCTCCGCTTATGCTGACATTGACTACCTGCCAGTTGGGGTGGGTTTTCTGAAGCTGGTTTTCCAGAAGGGCAACCCAGCCTTTATCCAGATCAATACCGTAAGCTGCGCTCAGACTGTCGCCAAACATTAATACAATTTTTTTCGTGCGCTGGGGGTCGGCTTCAGGTTGAATGTTAGAACCAAGAGCGCTTGGTACCCTGAGTAGGAGTACCGTGAACAGCAACAGAATGATAAAACGGTAATTTATGGCCCACCCTTTAGAAGCTAGCACTCATACGTCTCCCGACAATCAACAACAAACCGCCGTTGCGGTATCCGATCTCATCAAAACAGTTGTTGCCCGTAATGGTGAGCTGACTATCTTGTCTGGCCTGAATCTTCAGATCAAGTCTGGTGAGTCTGCGGCGATTGTTGGGGCTTCTGGTTCCGGTAAATCAACTTTGCTGGGCATTCTTGCCGGCCTGGATCAGCCCAGCGCTGGTTCGGTAGTTCTTGCTGATACCCGTATTGATCATCTTGATGAAGATAGTAGAGCTCGAGTGCGGGGTGAGCATGTTGGCTTTGTTTTCCAATCGTTCCAGCTTCTTCCGAATTTAACCGCTCTTGAGAATGTCATGCTGCCTTTGGAGCTTGTTGGTAGAAAAGATGCGTTTAAGCGTGCAGATGATCTGTTGAAACGCGTTGGGCTGGACCAGAGAACAGATCATTACCCACGACAGTTGTCGGGCGGTGAGCAGCAGCGAGTGGCTATTGCCAGAGCTTTTGCAGGCGAACCGGATATTTTGTTTGCTGATGAGCCTACCGGTAATCTTGATGAGAAAACCGGCGAAAAGATTATTGATCTGCTGTTTCAGGTCAACCGGGAAAACGGAACAACACTGGTACTGGTGACTCACGATTTAAGTCTGGCAAGCCGTTGTGACCGTGTTCTGCATCTCCATGGTGGTGTTTTGAAGGAGGCAGAATGAGCAGGGTTGCTTCTATCAAAGCGTCTTCTTTCAAAGACAACACAGCCCTTTCCTGGCGTTTTATGATCAGGGACTGGCGAGCCGGTGAACTCTGGCTGCTGGTGCTTTCCCTGATTATGGCTGTGTCTGTCAGTACAGCTATATCGTTATTTAGCGACAGGTTGCAGTTGGCCCTTGGGCATCAGGTAGCTGAAGTCTTAGGAGCGGATATGGTCATTCGCAGCCCCCGACCTTTGCAGGACACTATATCTGCCGGCGCAAAAGAACAGGGACTTGAGCTTTCAACGGTACTGGAATTTCCATCGGTTGTTCTGGCTGGTGATGAGATGCAACTTGTTTCCGCCAAGGCTGTAGAAAATAACTATCCCTTGCGTGGGTATATGCGTGGGGCGCCGCAACCTTTTGCTGAAGATGAACCTCTTGAATATACACCAGCACCGGGTGAAGCGTGGCTGGAACCCCGCCTGTTTCCATTATTGGATGTGAAGATTGGAGATGTTGTCACTCTTGGGGAAACCGAGTTGCGGGTGACTCGTGCGATCACTCTTGAAACCGATCGAGGTGGTGATTTTTACAGCCTTTCTCCCCGGCTAATGTTCAATATGCAGGATCTGGAAGCAACTGGTGTTATCCAGCCGGGAAGCCGTGTGAATTGGAAAACACTGCTGGCGGGTAATGCAAGACAGTTACAGGGCTTCCAGAACTGGACAAGTGGAAAACTGGATGCCAGTGAAAAGTTGGTGATGGCCGATGATAGTCGCCGAGATTTGCGCAATTCTGTTGTACGGTTGAAACAGTTTCTGGGGCTGGCCAGTATGGCAGCTATCTTGCTGGCGGGTATAGCAGTTGCTATGGCTAGTCGGCGTTTTGCAGAAAGACGTTTTGATAACACGGCTATCATGCGCTGCTTTGGTGGCAGTCGCCGTCAGGTTTTAAATCTGTTGGTGGGTGAGCTGGTACTTGTGGCTTTTCTTGTGGCCATTCCCGGGGTGGCGCTTGGGTGGTTGCTGCAGGCCGGAATTGTGAGCCTCTTGAAAGGTATTTTGCCGGCCTGGTTGCCGCAACCTGGTTTGACTCCGTTACTAGTTGGTGGTGCTACAGGTATTATTACTCTGTTGGGTTTTGGTCTTGCACCACTGCTACGTTTACAGAATGTTTCTCCTCTGCGGGTTTTACGGCGCGAGTTAGCACCTGCTCCTGCTTCTTCCTGGCTTGTTTATGCATTGTCCCTTTCAGCAATGATTCTATTGCTTTGGTATCACACAGGACAATTGATGATGACTGCGGGGCTAGTGATGACCGGCGCAGTCATTCTGGTATCAATTTCCCTGGGTGTTCAATTGCTATTGCTGCTTGTGGATAAAAGAACATCGGGTAAACCAATGCCCCTTTACTGGCGGCTTGGTGTAAAGCGAATGGTTCAACAGAGGGGGCACTCATCCGCACAATTACTGGCTTTTTCTCTGACCTTTATGGCGATGGCTATTGTGCTGGTGTTAAGAACCGATCTTCTTGACCGCTGGCAGAAGGATCTTCCGGAAGATACCCCCAACTACTTTGCACTGAATATTCAACCGGAAGATGTGGATAATTATGAGCTGTTTCTGGAAAACAGCGATATTGATACCAGTGGGCTATATCCCATAGTGCGCGGTCGACTGGTTCAGATTAATGGTGTTGATGTGCGACAGGCTGTGTCTAAAGAGCAGCGCGGGCACAATTCTCTGAATCGTGAACTCAACATGACCTGGTCACCGGAACTGCCAGAGTCAAATACTTTGCTGGAAGGTGAATGGTGGCAGCCGGGCAGCGCCGATGGTTTGTCTGTTGAAGAAGAAATTGCCGAACACCTTGGCATTGATATAGGTGACCAGCTGACATTTATGGTGTCCGGAAGAAAGGTTACTGAAACAGTCACCAGTATTCGTAAAGTGCAGTGGGAATCTTTTCAGCCAAACTTTTATATGATTTTCCCGAAGGAGGCTCTTAAGGATCTTCCGGCATCCTGGTTAAACAGTTTTTATTTGGAAAGTGAAGATAGAGTTCAGTTAAATCAGCTGATTACACATTTTCCAACATTGACTCTTCTGGACTTGGATTCTGTTATCGGACAGGTACGCAATATGCTTGAGCAGTCTATTGTGGCGGTTGAAGCCATGTTGGCAGCTTTGCTGTTGGCGGGTTTGTTAGTGATGGCATCGGTTATTGAATCCAGTATCGACCATCGTTTGCAAGAAGGTGCCTTGATTCGCTCTCTAGGCGGCAGTCGTCGTCAGCTTGTATTTATGCAGGCTGGTGAGTTTATTATTCTTGGCGCTGTATCTGGGTTGGTTGCTGCTGCTGGAACGGAGCTGTGCAGCTACTGGCTGAATACTCAGGTTTTCGAGTTGAGCTGGGAGCCTGTGTGGTGGCTGTGGGGCGCTTTACCTCTGCTTGGAGCTGTGGTGATAGGCTTTTCCGGTTGGCTGGGTGTTCAACGTGTTGTACGACAATCGCCTTCAAATATTTTGAAGGGGTTGTGAGTAAAGTTGACCCTGATCAAAAAATAAGCACACAAAATAAGACCTGATGTGTTCAGGGGTAGAGTAGTTATCCACAGGTATTCCAGTGACTTGATCAGGATATCTGTGGACAACAGCGTTAACGGGAAAGTTAATGTCTGTAAGGGGTAAGGTTTATGTGGAAAAACGTCTCTAGGGAGAAGGCATGTATTATTCGTGCCGATGATCTCGGTGGAATCGATCTGCTAAAAGCCAGCTATCGCACTCAGACATTTTCCCGACACGTTCATGAAGGTTATTGCATCGGCGTTATAGCCGCTGGTGCTCAGCAGTTTTATCGTACCGGAAGTCATCATGTTGCACCCGTTGGCAGTATTATTCTGGTGAACGCAGATGAAGTTCATACCGGGCATGCTGCCAGTGAAGGTGGCTGGTCTTACCGGGCGATTTATCCCCATGTTGATATTTTTGAAGGAGGAAATGAGAGTGCTTTGAAGGCTCCCTGGTTTCGTGAAGCGGTTGTTCATGATCCAGATATGACAAGTAAACTTTCTCATTTATTCGACACCGTTGAGCACTCTGATAACAGGCTGGAAAGAGAAACAATTTGGCTTGAAACGATGTGTCAGCTGACTCGTCGATACAGTTGCAGTCGTTCTCACTCGCTGCTAGACATTGACTGTCCGGCTCTGTTCACAATAAATGTGGGTTGAGCCAATGGGATGCTTCCTGATCTAACAAAC
>NZ_CAMZOG010000049.1 GCF_947331445.1 Parendozoicomonas sp. Alg238-R29
TCCTGCCAGGTTTGGCCGAGTACAGTATTGGTCCAGTCTTTGAGCAGAACCGGATCACCTTTCGCCGCCAGAAAATCCGCCACGGCATCCCGCCAGCTGTACCAGCCATTGGGGCTGTAGAGGGAGCTCAGGTGGAAGCCTGCGGTTTTACCATCGGCCTCGTCATTAAGTGAGATCCACCGTCCTGCTTCTAGCAGTTTGGGCTTGTCGTGTTCGTACATTCGGTGCTGGCAGGCGATGCATTCAAAGCATGCAGTATCCGGCCGCTTCCGGCATCCTGCCTCTGGCGGCATTTGTCCATCCTTGGACGGCAGATCATCGTTCTCAAACTTGATTTGTGGCCATTCAATGGGTTGATAGTGGCCGCACTGAGTACAAGGGACTTGGTACTGTCGCTGATCGGATTGTTCGTAAGCGGTTTCAATCTTGCTGTTACCCGCGATATTGGGCGTGGACACCATCAGAATCTTACGATTGCGAGAAAACGTTGCCGTTCGTTTGATGGCCAGGTTGATCGGGCTGCCTTCCCCATCCACATCATCGTCATAAGCATCCACTTCATCCAGAAACAGAAACCTCGCAGGCATGGAGCGCAGACCTGTGGCCGAATTAGCTCCGGCAATAATCAAAACACCATTAGGAAACTCCTTCACCAATTGGGTATTACCAGAATCTCTGGAGCGGGAGTCTTTCACCCGCTGTTTGAGAATCGACATCTCCTCAATCATCGGCGCGATGCGCTGCTTGGAAGTCCGCTTGGCCATATCCAGTGTCGGCAGCACGTACATCATCGGGCCGGGGGTGTGGTGAATGACATAACCCAGCCAGTTATTACCACTCTCGGTACCGCCGACCTGTGCACCTTTCATAAACACGACACGTTCCACCGGTGAACTGGGCGACAGGCAATCCATAATCGCCTTCAGGTACGGCGTGCGGGCCGTGCGCCAGCGACCCGCTTCCTTGGCGGATTTCATAGGCAAAATGCGATGCTCATCGGCCCATTCCGATACGGTCATTCGAGTGTCGGGTTTGAGTCCCCACTGAAAGCCTGAGAGGTAAGGGCTATTCACTCAACTTCTCCAACACCCGTTCCAGTTCATCCATTAACACTTGCCTGACTTTGGCGGGATCGTTCTCTGCTGCCAACACATCAGCCATACGGTCAGGAATGGCCAGTACGCCATCACGGATCATGCGTCCGACCTGAAAGGCTTCTTCTTTGACCTTACCCGCATCCACCAGTTTGCCTTCGCGCTCCTCATAATCCAGCTTGGCCATCTTGGCGCGAAAGGCTTCACGCATGGTGCGGGCGGCCGCGTAATCAACGGTTTTACGACTCTCTGTTGGCAAAGAAGTGGTAGGTACCTGGGAAACGGCAGGTACTGTTGTACGACTCTGTATGTCCGTTGCTTTACTGGATTTTCCCCGGAGAACAGTCGAGGGTTCTGCCAGCTTCTCGACCGCCCGCTTTGCCGCCACAGGGTCGATTTTCCCGCCTTCCAGCTTGATGCGCCCCTGCTGCACCAGCTTGGCCACATACTGGCGACTCCAGCCGTTCTGACGGGCAAATTCAGCCTGGGACATCCTCTGTCCGGCCATACCAACCCCAACCCACTCTTTTATGGCAAGTCATTGATTATTAATAGAAAACAACTTGATAAAGCGTCACTTCAGAGCGTGAATGAAAGGGCAACAACGAAAAAACCTTCAGAGGAAATCCTCATGCCCCAGCAGACCGTTCAAGACGCCCTGATCGAGAAACGCCAGCGGATTGATGCGCTCATCCGTCAAGTTCAGCAACAGGCCGACCGGCACTTTGATCGGGCTCCTGACGATTGTCACTGGGGGCATGTAGGCGACCTTGACCACATGATTGAGCAATTGCAGGACGCGCTTGGCATTGAACGCGCCTAACCCCAAAGCGAAAAAGGAGATCTCGCCATGAAACAACACAAACTCTCACCCAGCCAGACCACCGTTCTGACACTCGGTCATGACAAGGGCACGTTCACCGCACAAGATGTGCCGCTCAACGGCGGTGCCCGGAAAAAGGTGATCGACAGTCTGTTGAACAAGCAGCTGATCAAGGCCATCCCCAGCAAAGGTAATTGGGTGGACTATGCCCTGACTCCAGCAGGACGGCAGGCCATCGGGGTTGAAGAAGTCCCATCAGAACCGAAAAAATCCCCCGTGAGCAAAAGTAAAACCCGTCCCGGCAGCAAGCTGGATCAGGTCATCAAAATGCTCACTCGCCCGGAAGGCGCCACCATCGCCCAAATAATGGAGCAGACCAACTGGCAGCAGCACACGGTGCGCGGCACTCTCGCCGGTGCCCTGAAGAAACGACTGGGGATGACCATTGAATCCGAGAAACCGGGCGGTCAGGAGCGAGTCTACCGAATCACCGCCGGGCTGGAGGCCTGCGCATGAGCACCCGATGCCGAATTGCGGTGCGGCGGGAGGGTCGCACCGCGCCCACCTTCCGCTCTATTTATTGTCACTTCGACGGCTATGAAAACGGTGTTGGCAAAATCCTGCGGCAGTATTACCGGACTGAAGAACGGGTGGCATGGCTTCTTGATTTGGGCGAGCTGCGGGGGCTGAGCCCCAATCGTGTAGACATCTACCTCGACCGGGACGCTCAGGTTATTCCTGCTGCCCTAAGCCCTTCGCTGCCTGCACTGCAAGAACTGGCTTATGACAAAAGCGGAGCCGAGTACCTCTACATCTTCGCTAATGGTCAATGGCACACCCTGCGGCCGGGCCAACCCCATGGACTGTAAACCGGCCCTGCTAGCCCTTGGTCTTAGCAATGGCCATCTGATGACCTGCCAGCTGAACCGATCCGATGCCCGTACTCTGATCATACTCAATCAGTGGTACAGGCATTTCTTTGATGCGCTGGCCCTGCTGCAAAAAGGCGATCTGGAATATGTAGCCGGTCGCGGTGTGGTCGCCCTGCACAGGGATCAGAGCGAACCGTGGCAAGAGTGCCAGCCGCGCTTTTACCGTTGCCTGCACGAGCTGCAGCGGCTGACCAGTGGACAAGCCCCCCGCACCTACCTCTTCGCCTCACCGACAGCCCGGAAATGGAGCGTGGTGGAATGAGTCCTCAAACCACCGGATAAAAACAAGTGGCGCAATTCCTGAATAATTGCGCCACTTGTCTTTCAGGGCTCAGATGAGCATCGGTCACGGCGGAAAATGACTGAAAGGAGAGCGGATTTTGTCAACCTGTGTCAACCACTTTTGTCAACCTGGTTGACAACTTGTCACTGCACTGAAACCCTTGTGGTTACTGGCTTCGCTGGGATTTTGTCAACCAATTTGTCAACCTGTGTCAACCCCGATTTTCACTCTGTCACTAGCGTTATTCTGCGGTGGTGGGCACCCGCACTCCCAGCAGATCCCCAGGGACCCCGGCTGATCGCCCCGTAAGGGCCTGTGTAGCGTTACTTCTTCTTGGACAAGGGCCACCCCGTACTCTTGATGGCAGGCTCACACAGCCGCTTAAATGGCCTGATGAATTGCCATCTCCGCTCCGCATTTGCCCACAAAATCTGTGGATAAGGTTGTGTGCAAGTGAGACGCTGCAAGCTATGAACAGTTGTCAATGCGTAGAAGACTGTCGACGTAGATTGCAGACCAGCCTTAATCAAACCAAAGCTGGAAATGTAACCGCCGATGCTCCATCTACTCTTACCAGCCTCGCTATCACACACCCTCATGGTACATAAAGCTCATTATGGACGTTCAAGATTCGTCCTAAAGACAGGCCCTTCCAATTGATACTCTTGAGTGACCAGCAGGTGAAACGATTCATTGCAAAAGTTACCAACCTTCTCATCAAATGACGTTTTGAAAAGAGGTGTGCCACTCAGATCTTCCTCATGAAATGCCAGACTCTTCAGGCCAACGTAAATGCCACCCCGTAAGTCCTGTTCGCTTTCCTCAAGATTAACGGCATCTGTAGTCGATATGATATTAACGACATACCATGTCTGCCCATCAATAAGCACCGGCAGTAATTCATTATCAGCGGCGACCACCGAAGAAAGTTTCTCGTAAGCATCTGGGCCAAGAACCATATTCCCTTCCCAGCTTCCAATATCTGGTATCTGAAGGTTGCGACCCTGACCTTTACCATCCACAAACTCCGCCTGCGGAGCTACCCATTCCTCAAGCAGTGACTCTCCCTCTGGATAATAAATATCATCCATAACATCTTCCATCGCATCCATGCTGATAAAAATGGACACATAGCTATCCAGATCAAAATCCAGTCTATAAATCATACTTAATCATCCGGGAGCATATGTTTCGGCAACATAACCCAGTCAGGGATATCGCCATTACGAAGCATGTTCCGAACCGTATTCAACTTGGTACGAAACATAATCTTGTTTTTCTCTGTCGAAAAAAGACCGGTAAGGAAACGATAATAGCCTTCTCTATGGATATTCCTGTGTGGTACGGCATGAGGAGTAGATGGAATCCGATCACGCTTGGTTTTGGGCAGCCATACACCGTTATCAGAGTCATCAATCCTTACCTTTGCCCGGGCAAGGCGAGCCCGGAGGGTGGCAGCCAAGGTAAAGCGATTATCGCCGCTTGGGATGATGTGATGAGCTTCTACTCTATCGGGGGCTTCCGCTTTCTTTCCAGGAGTGGTTGGTACGGGACAGGGCTGCCCGGCAAGGGCCAGATTTTGCCTCAATGTCGATGAATCCCCTTCCTCTGCGGCATACTGAGATGTCTTCCAGCTTGTAGCTTTATCTCTGTATTTCTGCAGGCCCGCTTCCACACTGGCAAGACAACCTATGTAGGCAAGGAGTGCCAGCTCGTTTTTTTCTTTTAATTCTGCGGGAGGATTGCCAAACTGTTCTATTGTCACATCAAGGGCTGACTTTTGTCGGTGATATGATGTCCCTTTCAGGTCTTCCAGCTGAGCCACTAACGATAATTCCTTCATCGATTGACAATGGCAAAATATTCTATTGCCTTTCATCAAAAAGGCAATGATTACAGCTGTAAAAGATTATGAATGCCGTAATGGCGTGGTTAACTTCTCAGTTTTGTAACAACCTTCTCCACACCCCGGCTGGCAATGTAACCCCCAATGCCTAGATGCACGATACCGAGCAACTTCAACTCCAGCGCCTCACTCAGATCTGGTGAAGCCCAGCCCATCCACCGACACACAACCAAAGCCGTAAAGGTCAACATTACCAGTGGTCGCCAGCTTCTTTGCAACCAGCCCTCACCTTGCGCTTCGGCTTTGATAACACCAGCCTGCTGGGCCAGCACATCCAACTCGCCACTAATAGCCATCTCAGTGAGAGCGGTCTTGGCTTTGCTGGCCTGATCTGCGTCCGGGAACACTTTGTCAATGATCTTTCCCACCACCGGTACGGCCGCTACCCAACTCATGCGACAACCCCTCCTGCAAACCCTTCATCGTACAGCCACTGATCAACATCAAAGCAAGGACAGTCCTTGTCCTCATTGAAGTGGTAATGTCCTTTGACCACGGCTTCCGGCCACAGACCCTGACAGCCTGTCACCAGGAACTTCAACATACGTTTTTGCAAGGGTGTGAAGTTATCGTCTGGCTCGCCATCGTCGTCCAGACCGCCGACCAGACAGATGCCCACGCTCTCATGATTATGACCTTTGACATGAGCACCCCAGTCATCCACCGCCCGCCCCTGCTTGACGGAACCATCCCGTTCGATCACCCAGTGATAGCCAATATCGATAAAAGCCCGCTCCATCAGATGCCAGCGCTTGATCGTGTCAAAGGTGACATTCTGATCAGGTTTGGTGGCCGAGCAATGCACGACGATGGTGTTTGTTTCCGTACGCTTTCCCATCATATTCAGCCCTTGAGTGTGTAAGCGACTACACCAATCACAGTAGTCAGAATCAGCCAGCCGAATCGCTCTACCGAAGCCAACACCACACCCCGGGCACTGGCCTGCCGCTCCAGGGTGCGGATACGCTTTTCAGAGTCTTCGAGTTTGCGGTTAAGGCTGTCGAGAGTAGTCGTTTGGTGAATCAGCCGTTCTTCCACCGCTGCCAGACGGCTCACAGCATCGGAGAGTTTGTCGAGCTTGCCATCAATCTGATCAAGCCGCTGTTGAATTACTTCCATCAGCACTTGCTCCCTACAGTGCTGATGTTTCCGCCATCCCTGGCGGTCACATACTCAACACCTCTCTCTTGCGCCATTTGTGCAAACGTCAAATTGTTCTCTTCCAGAAAACCTTCCTTGCCTGCGTACTCTTCCCAGCGCCGGACAATCACATCGACGTATTTGGGGTCGAGTTCCGTCAGTCGTGCCTGACGATTGGCCTTCTCGCAGGCAATCAGGGTGCTGCCGGAGCCACCAAACAGATCCAGCACAATGTCTTGGGTTTTGGATGAATTACGAACGGCCCGCTCCACCAGCTCAATCGGCTTCATGGTAGGGTGAAGATCATTCTTTACGGGTTTGTTGAAGAACCAGACATCCCCCTGGTCCCGGGCACCACACCAGAAGTGATCGGAGCCTTCTTTCCAGCCGTAGAGAATGGGTTCGTATTGGCGTTGGTAATCCGCCCGGCCCAGCGTGAAAGTGTTCTTGGCCCAGATCAGAAAGGTGGACCACTTGCCACCAGCCTCACGAAAAGCTTTCTGGAGGGTATCTAGCTCAGACGACGACATGTACACGTAGATTGCGCCTTTGCAGACTGAGATCATGTTGGTCATGGCGGCCAGCAGGAAACCGTGGAATTCATCGCCCAGGTTGTCGTTCTTGATCCGGCGGTCTTTGCCGCGAAGCTTGTCTTTTGTATTGTTGCCATAGTCGACGTTGTAGGGCGGATCGGTGAACACCATGTCCGCCAGCTGGCCAGCCATCAGTGTTTCAACATCCGTCGATTCGGTGGCACTGCCGCACAGCACGCGATGATCGCCGAGTATCCACACATCACCGAGTTGACTGACCGGATGTTCCTGCACCTCCGGCACCGCATCGTCTTCCGTGTTGCCTTCGGATTCTTCCAGCAACAGCCCATCCAGTTCCTCGTCCGAAAAGCCCATGATGTCGAGATCAAAATCCAGATCATCCAACGCCTGGAGTTCCAGCTTGAGCAACTCTTCATCCCAGCCTGCATTCTCGGCTAGTTTGTTGTCGGCCAGTACCAACGCCCGCCGTTGCACTTCGTCGAGATGCCCGAGCACAATCACTGGTACGCGATCCATCCCCAGCTCGTTCGCTGCCATCAAACGACCATGGCCAGCCACGACCACCTTGTCATCGCCCACCAAGATTGGATTCACAAACCCGAAGCTCTGAATCGAGCGGGCAATCTGAGTCACCTGTTCCGGTGAATGGGTACGAGCATTTCTGGCATAGGGCACCAGTTCGGCGACGGGCCAATGTTCCAGTTGTTCGACGAGGTGTTGTTGTGACGATTCGGACATGGTCATCCCTGACTCATTTCACAGAAACAAGAACGCCCCGGTTGGAGAGACCGAGGCGTTCAGAGGTTTGAGGCGCAGCACTGCACGAGCATACTGAAAATCTATACCGAAACCGGCAAAAGTGGGAAATCGGTCAGATAAGGACAATCAGGAATAATGCACGCCTCTTTTCATTTATCTGGAACAATCAGGGATAAATAACACGTGCTCTTTCCGATAAGCGGTAGATTTGAAGCCGGTTTAACGCCTGAATCCAATGCACCCTCGCGGTTTTGGATGACATTTGGAATCGCGCCCCCACCAGTCGCTAAGATAGACCGGATGCTCGTAACCAGATCAAGTTACGTTCTTCGATGGTGAGTGGCGTCAGCCAGTTGATACACTCCACCAGCCGGTCTTCCTGCTTTGCCGTGGGTCGTACGAAGATCACCTCCGGCTCTGCTCGGCGCACCTGTTCTCGCTGATCGAAAGCCATCTCCGGCCAGCTGGCTGTGTGACCAAGCTGGATACCGGTCGGCAGTCGTTTGGCTGTCGCCCAGGCTTCCCGATAACGCTCTGCAAGCTCTTCAATTTCTGATGTCATGGTTTCCCTCCCGAGCATCCACTGGACGGAGTGACGGAAGAGACACGGTTGCAGTATAAGTTTCATAGCTGCGCGTATATGCGCGTACATGAAGGATATACTGCAGCTCTGTCCCTTCCGTCACTGGTTATCCAATTTCCTTTGATTAATCAGCCGCGTATCCACCAAACTTCACAAATGTTCTGGGCCGTAAAGAAAGACCTGTCAGTCCCCTTAAACCACCGGTAAAACGGCACTGATCAAACTTTCTTGATTGCAGTAATTGTGAGAACCGTTTTATCGATCCGGTAAATTCACCATTTTTCTCAGCCCATTCCTGCCAATCCGCATACAACTTGGAAACCTCCTCCCTGCGCTGGTTACCCAAGTCACACCGCTCCTCCAGCCACTGCCCCAGTGCATCTTCACTGTCGAAGTATTCCCGGGATGCTTTCACAACACTCGCGGGTGGCTTAATGCCTTCTTTTTGCCAGAGCAGACAACCTTGCAGTGCCCAGGCCAGAATGCCATCACGCTCTTTCAGGAGCTTCTCTGATAGGTGCGGGTCTTTCTTTTTATCCGGCACTTTGACGGTAAAAGGTATTAGGTGCAGCCTGCGCTTCATGGCTTCATCAACATTCCGGATGGAGGGTTTATGGTTTCCCGCGATGACCAGTTTGAACTGAGGGGTGTATTCGAAAAAATCCTGTCGCATAAATCGGGCTGAAATCTTGTCGCCGCCCGTTAAGGTCTTCAGTTTGGATTCGTTCCAGCGCTTGCCCTGTTCTGTTTCCACACTCGAGACAAACCGGGCTCCCTGTAGATTGGCCAAATCGGTCGGGTGTTTCTCTGTACGGGATTCCATAAAGGTTTCCACCGGCGCATTGGTCGCGTAACCGCCAAGAATCGACATCAGTACATGGATGAACACCGATTTCCCATTGGCCCCGCCACCATGCAAAAAAAACAAAGCATGCTCGGATGTCACACCAGTCAGACAGTAGCCCACCACCTTCTGCAAATAATCCACCAGCGCCTGATCACTCTCTGTCACGTCACTGAGAAAACTGAGCCAGAGCGGGCAATCACCATTGGGAGAGGCCGTTGTCATGCGCGTCATCATATTGCTGCGATCATGCTCCCGAAGATCACCGGTCTTAAGGTTTACAACACCCTCAGGCGTATTGAGTAACCAGGCATGACGATCCCAGTCATCGGGATGCGTGGCATGTTCAGGAGTAGACCGCGCCAAACCTTCAATACCACGAATGGTGCTGGAAGAGGCCAATCGGTTCTTCTGACGCTCTTTATCGGCCAGATCAGAAGCACTACGACACACCATGCGGGACAAATACTGAACATAGAGGACTTCATCGACCGACCAACGTTGCCCCGTCCAGACCAGCCATTTCCCCCATCGCGCACAGTAACGCCAGTTTTGTCCGTGGAGTTGAGTAAACGCCGAGGTAATCTGGTCGTCTGTATCCAAACTCATACCGGCAGACAACGTCACATCTGTTGTCTCTGACTGCGTGATAATTGGTGTCCGTTCCCCGCTGGCCAGAAAGCCTGCCACATCAAAGCCGTGCCCTTGGTCATCTTGCTCTTGCAAGGCGTCCGCCGCATCCCACTTTTCGGGCTTATCGGCTGATGGAATCAGAATGGCACACGACAACGCTCCCTCTTTCAATACTGCCTGTGCGGCCGCTTCTGCATACTCACGGCCAGCCTGGTCATTATCCGGCCATATGAGCACCTGCTTCCCTTTGAGCGGCGACCAGTCGGTTTTATCGACCGGAGCCTTGGCACCATTCATAGCCGTGGTCGCATAAATACCCGCATCGATCAGCGCCTGGGCACATTTTTCTCCCTCCACCAGCACGACAGTATCGCTGCCCTTCATGGCGGGCTGGTTGTAGAGCGGCCGAGGCGATGGAACTTTATGTTTGCCAAGCTTCACATCCCAGGGGCGGAACTCCTTTCCTGAGGGGGTATCGTAGCGATAAACACACGCCACCAGCTGGCCATCACCGTTCTGATAATCCCACTTGGCCGTGTGAGGTCCAAGATCGTCGACTTTGGGTTTCGGCTTCTGGCTTGGCGCTGGTG
This sequence comes from Parendozoicomonas sp. Alg238-R29, assembly GCF_947331445.1. Classification (GTDB taxonomy): domain Bacteria; phylum Pseudomonadota; class Gammaproteobacteria; order Pseudomonadales; family Endozoicomonadaceae; genus Sansalvadorimonas. The sequence continues at coordinate 10,142 of NZ_CAMZOG010000049.1, forward strand.
GCCGCGGCACCTGGGCTTCGACTCCCAGCCATCGAGCCACAAACCGTAGCGCTTCGGGAAAATCAATATGTTGATTGGTTTGCGTGAGGTGAAACATATCGCCATTCTCACCAGTGGCAAAATCGTGCCAAAGCCCCCTCTTCACGCCTTCGACACAAATCCCCATGCTGTGACCAGTCACCCCAAAAGCATCACCAATGACGTAGTGATCATTCTGGCGCACAGCATTGGGTAGTAGGTACTCGATATACTGGGGCAATCGGTCCAGCAGTTTCTGTTTCACATCATCAACGGAGAGCCGTCGCTCACTGGGGCTATCGGGATCTTTGGCAACCGGTGCATCATTAAAATCCATGTAATTTGTCATGGTCTTTCGTCCTGAAAGTGAGAATCCCGACCTGCTGGCGAATAACAACAAGCCGGGCCATTGATCAGTCCTGCCAGTAGCCGTCAGGGGCCTGCTGCTGGGTAGGTGCCGGTTGCTGAGAAGGAATCTGCTGTTGAGGGTGTTGGTACTGATAATCAGGATGGTGCTGCTGTGGTGTCTGAGTTGAGATCTGCTGCGGCTGCCCACCTACCATCTCATTCATCAGTGCCTGATACTGCTTATGATCTGGCGTGATGACATGCTTGATCACATTGGTAGGTTCATCATCCGCATCTTTCTCAACATCGATGCGGGCCACAAACTCCATGCCATCCAGCTGGCCAAAGTCCTTCAATCGCCGGGCCATGACAGCCTGAGGAGAAACATCATCTTGTCGAATACCCCGGGCAGAACACAGCAATGAACGAACAAAGGTACGTCCCATATTGCTCCAGTTCGGCCCTTTGGGACTGTGCAGCCCGATCAGGCTCCAGACCTTACGCTTGGCAAACGGCCCGGCCATCACCACATATTCCGCCTTAAGATAGACCGCACCACCCTCGCCCTTTGTCGCCCAACCGCCCGTCCAGCCCGTCCAGCCCATAGGAGGTTCGTCATACCCTCCGGGTTTGAGGGTCAGGCGCACCTTGGCCAGCGTCCCTTTGGGGATCACGTCATAATCCTGCTGAACTGTGGCGTTGTTAAAATCTGTCCACTCGTTATTGGCTTGCTGATTTTGTTGGTAAGTCATATCACTGTCCTTGTGTGATGGTGGTGTTGGGTTGCATGGGCGTGCTGGTGGCGTACTGCAGCTGTCGCCCAGCAGGTTGTCGAGTATCACGGGGTTGGTTGATTTTCTGCAGAAGTTGCCCGAGGTGAGCCGGTTCGGTTTGGTTCAGGCGACCACTACGGTCTTTGGCCGGAAAGCCCCAGGGATTGAGAGTTTGGCAGACAAAACTTCGCTGTAACTGTCCCTGTTCATCCGGAAGGCTGGCCATGGTGATCACTTCATCGACGATACCTGGTAGCTCCAAACCTGTGCGAGAACCTTCGATCTGGGGCTGAAAAATTCGACGGTTGAAGTCATCCACCTTCTCTTCCAGAATGCCCACGAAAATCACGCTCTTTCCCCGCACATGCTGCAGATGATTCAGTGCTGCAATCATCTCCCGTCCGAGCAAACCATAAGCGCCACGGGTATCGGGCTTGCCCGTTTTTTCGCTCTTGGCTTCATCCTGGGTTTGGCACCACGCAAAGCACAATCGCGCCAGGGCTGTCAGTGAGTCGATAAAAAATATCTCGTATTTATCGAGTACGGCCGGATCACCGAAGTTCTGACACGCTTGATCGAAGTGAGCCTGGCAGAAAGGCTGCCTCTCATTCAGCGCTGGGTTAGGTCCGCCAATGAACTCCACCAGCATGCGGAACTCTGGCCATGTGCGGGGACGTAATACATCTCCCGTCCAGCCCTGAACAGCGAGATCACCGGCTTCGAGATCTATAAACAAGGTTTTGTCCGGGGGCAGCGTCCACAACTGAGAGGTTTTGCCGACACCACTGGGGCCAAGCAATACCGCTTTCACGCCTTTGTCATCCTGCTGCCGTTGCTCTGCAGGAATAATGGGAAAGGTCATACTTCATCTCCCGGTTGTTCCTGTTCGGAGCCGCCATTGACCAACGGCATTAATCGATACACGACAGCACCCTTATCAACACAGCGAGCCTCAGCAATCTGCCGCTGAAATTCCACCGGCCACTGCTCAAACTTATTTTCATCAATGCTGTACGTGATCTGCATATACTCGGCAGGAGTACCGCCACTGCGTTGCATCACCTCTGCCATAAACGCCAGATGATCCTGATCCCACGACGGGATCGCCGGAACCTCCTGCTCCACCAGCACACCATCCTCTTCAAAAGTGATAGAGCCGGTTTTCTGCCACTCCAACTTGCGCAGGTTCTCGGCCCGGTTCATGTACTTGTGAGCCAAGGCACTTTGCAACCACTGCACCTGATACTGCGCATCGTGCAGGGCTTTCTCAGCAGCCTGGATCAGGGCCATCAACTCTTTGGCAGGCAGTGCCGTGAGTTCATAGACCGGCATGGTTTTCAGGTCAGAAAGGGTTACTGGCATGGGACGCCCTCCCCGCCTTCTTCCAACTTGCGCCCTACCCCGGCGAACACTCGTTCCTGTTCGTAGGCCACCACATCTTCCAGGCGATAAACGACACGCCCCCGAATCCGCAGGTAGTGCGGACCACCTCCGTACTGCCGTAACCGGGCAATGGACTTGTAACTGAGACACCAGCGTTTGGCGAGCTGATGGGTGTCGATATGCTGCGTCTGCACATCGGACACCGATTGATGACACTCTGGCATGGCTTCCCCTCCCTGTGGTTTTTCGTACCAGCCAGTCCAGTATTGGCAATCAAGTGAGGAGAACTGTGAGGAGAAGAGGAGAACTGCGAGGAGAAGTGGGTTTCCAGAAAAAGAGTTAAAAAAACCGGCATTAAAACCGGTCAGGGAGTCTCTACAAAGTGTCGAAGCCAACAGTTTTCTTCATCAAAGCCTATGTATTGACTCCATAGCGAATCAGCGCCACTAAAGTACTGCTTGATGGTCATGGGCTTGATACCAACTTTTTCAAACAGCTGTGCTGTATTCAGTTTGGGCTGGCCATAGTCATGACCAGCCTCATAGAGGCGACCATAAATTTCCCTGCGTTTTCCTTTCCCTTTCAAAGGTGGCAAGTCATTCCATCGCAACTCACCAGTCTCAGGGTTCCATACCAGTTCATTAGGCGTCAGCCACTTCTTCAGGCACAGCTCGGTACTGTTATGAAAAATCTCACCGAAGAGAACCACCTGATGATTGTCCGGCAGAGGCAAGCGTTTCGATTGCAGAGGAGATCGAGATAACAGCAAGGCTGGCCGCTGAACCTTCTCCTCCAGCACATCATAAATTTTCTCATAACGGGGAAGATCACCCAGCCCCCTCACCAGGATAATCGCAGTGCCATGCTGCTGCCCCAAATACCATACGAGCCCGTCCTGTAAAACTTCTGGAGTATCGTTGCCTATCTGCCGGGACATCCAGTCCGGAAACCAATCCATATGGAAGTCATATACTCGTAAATCGTCATCACACACCTCTATAGGCTCCAGCCCCGGCACGTAATAGTAATGTTTCCCATCCTCTTCCCAGACCGTGCGATAACCATCGCCGCCATCTTCACCTGAGTCGGTTTTAATTAGCCGATCCGGGTCGACGCCTCGGGGTGTATAGGCACCGCTTTCCAGAATGGCAGTGGTGATAAAATCAGGATAACGATACCGAAATTCGCTGATACGTCGCCGTGGAACAGGGTACTCAAAAGTCTGCAGCAGATGATCCAAGACATGAGGGTCGAGCGTTTTATCCATAGACCAGCTCCTTGATCAACTTCAGATCCACCAGCAATTCGTGGATGATGTATTTGTTGCGCAGGGTATTGTCCGGCAGGTCACAGGTATGGGGAACAGACAAGGTCAGGGTGATAGTATCTTCCGGCAAGTCTTCCACGACATTACAGTGAATAACCAGCGTTGCGCTGTGAATAGTGACATTATCACGATCCAGGATATGCAGTGAGTCGACCTTTTCCATGGCATTGTAAACATCGGAAGCGAGAGGTTTTCGGGGCTTTCCTCCCCAAATAATCGGTTCCTCGTCCGGCTCTATCTTCAGAGAAAAAGACTTCACGACCATTTCCCGCACACCATGCTTGAGGCTGCACAGGGATGCCAGATCCTGCTTGGTGCGCAATATGTCCAGACTCACTTCCCTGAAAATCAATGACTCCATGTGGTCAGAAACCGCTAACACATCCTTGCAAAAGGTTGTACGAATCTTGTCGCGTAAAGCCTGTTGCTTACCATAAAACTCCAACACACCGGTATCTGGTTCATAGACAATGCCATATAACCGAGCCGGGTAAATCACACTGGATTCTACCTCGCCCCTCTCTCTGTTGACCACATCAATACTGACTCCGACACCTTCCCGGTAAACCATGAACTGCAAAACACGCACGGGAGCGCCATGCTTGTAGTTGCGGTAACGCTCATAAGGTTCGATCACCACCGCGTCATTACCAAACAAGGTCTGAAGACTTCTCTGGAGCTCGTCAAGATCACAATTCCGATCCAAATCTACAGGTGCTGGTAACCGGTAACCACTCCAGACCATGGATTTTTCACGGTACTCATCCACATAGAAGATGGCTTCAGCCTTGCGGAAGATTGGGCGATCGCCCTTGTACAGACGAACCAGCTTATCTTGTGGTGTTCTCAGACCGGCAAAATCGACTTTGTGTGTATCGAGGTTTTGCAGAATTTCCTGACCAGCGATACCAGAGAGATTATCAATACGCTGGGCCAGTTGGCGCAGTTTGTCCTGCTGTTGGCTATCAAGCATCCAGGTACTTTTGATGAGGTCTTTGGGTGAGACCATACGTGTTGTTCCCGGCGATACTTTATGAAGATCGATGTCACAAAGCTCAAAGAACGTATCGGACTCAATATCCAGGTGGCGCAGCACACGACTGATGACTGGCATGTCTCTTCCCTGATCAAATTATGATTGGAATCGCCACTGTTCCTGATGGCGAACAAATCACTTTAATGCAATCCGACAAAAGCTGACAACCGTATTCTATAGGCCCTAAAACAGGGCATTCGTGCCCTATTTTGGACAAACTGGACTTTTACAAAATGCCCTCTGCGGCGCAGGCTTTACATGTAAAGAAAAACTACCTGAGCAGCTTGATCATGGACGAACAAAACCTACGCTCCCTTCCCTTGAACTCCCCCCGTGAAGAGTTGATTCACCTCCTGTCCCTGGCCGTTGTGCGCCACCAGCGACGTATGTCAGAGAAAAACAACCAAGACACCAAACCTGACTGGACTTTGACCGACGACAGAGCGTGTATGTCCGTCCCTTCTCAACCGGAGACAGACCATGGCACAGAATGAAGGCAGTAGTGAAAGTGAGCAGACACTGGCCGCTCAGGTCGCTCATATCATGACCATGAACAACAAGCAGCTTTGCCAGACCTGGAAAGAGCTGTTGGGTAAGGAAGCACCCGCCTTACATACCAAAATCCTGCGTCAGCGACTGGTCTGGAAGGTTCAGGAACAAGCTCTGGGTGGTTTGAGTGACTTAACCAAAAAGCGTCTATTGCAGGTGAAGCAATCCATTCTAAAAGATAAGAAAACCCCGAAGAACAAAACCTGCCAATTGCCCAATGGTACCCGCCTGATGCGTGAGTATCTGCATGAAGAACATGAAGTGGTCGTCACTCAGGAAGGCTTTGAGTATCGGGGCCAGCTCTATAAAAGTCTGACCGCTATCGCCAAGGTGATTACCGGCAGCCAATGGAATGGGCCTGCCTTTTTTGGATTGCGTAAAGAGCAACAACAGAAGAGCAATCGTCGGAGGAAAAAGAAGTGAGCACCAACACAAATCCCATAAAACGCTGTGCTATTTACACCCGTAAATCCTCCGAGGAAGGACTGGAGCAGGAATTCAACTCTCTCGATGCCCAATGGGAAGCCGGTGTTGCCTATGTCATGTCACAAAAACATCAGGGCTGGCAGCTGGTGGATGAGCGGTTTGAGGATGGCGGGTTTTCTGGTGGGAATATTGAGCGGCCTGGGCTGAAACGATTAATGGCTGCCGTCGAGCGCGATGAGATTGATATCATCATCGTCTACAAGGTGGATCGTTTGACCCGTTCTATATCAGACTTCGCTCGGCTGGTGGGTATTCTGGATGAGCACAACACATCATTTATCTCGGTAACTCAGCCCCTCAATACCACTGACAGCATGGGAAGACTCACTCTCCATATGCTGCTGTCCTTCGCTCAGTTTGAGCGAGAGATTACCAGCGAACGCATTCGAGACAAATTTGCCGAGTCCAAGAAAAAAGGCATGTGGATGGGCGGTGCCGTACCGCTGGGTTATGAAGTCAAAGAGAGAAAGCTGGTGGTGAATAGAGGCGAGAAGAAGGTGGTGCAGATCATCTTTGAGACGTTTATTGAAACCCGTTCACTGACCGAAACCTGTTACCGCGTCAACGATATGGGCTTTTGTACCAAACGCTATCCCAAGAAAGATGGCTCTGCCTGGGGAGGAAAGCCTTTTGCGAAAAGCACCATGCGTAAGCTACTCAATAACAAAATATACCTGGGCCTGATTCACCACAAAGGCGAATGGTACCCCGGCCAGCACACCGCCATTCTTGACCAAGCATTATGGGATAAGGCCGCAGCCATATTCGATAGCAACAGGAACAGTCGCCGCACAGAGTCCCGCTGGCGGCACAGCCCAGCCTTTCTGCGAGGGTTGCTGTTTGGCCCCGACGGTATCGCACTGGTGCCCACCAGCGGACGACGACGGGGCAAACGCTATCGCTACTACACCAGCAACACCGCCCGGAAGAAAGGTCACCGGGAAAGTCCGCTCCCACCACTACCTGCTGAGCCTTTAGAACAAGCAATCATTCAGGAAGTAGAACAGTTGATTAACCAACCCAACCTTCTTATGCAGATTTTTCAGCACAGCCAGGTAACAGACAACGAGATCACTTACGATCACACCGTGGAGGGCCTTCACACCCTGAAGGCCATCTGGCAGGAACTGTTTCCCAATGAACAGCAACGCATCGCCCAGCTGCTGATCGACCGGATTGACGTGCAGGAAGACAATCTGCGCCTCCGTTTCCATACCGAGGCTATTGCCGGACTTGCCGAAGACTTGAAAGGGGCCGCATAACTATGAACATCACAGGTAAACGTCAGAGCCGCTTCTACCCGGATGAAAATATTCTGGAAGTGAACATCCCGATACAGTTGCTCCGTAGAGGAGGCCGTACTCGTATCCAGACCGCTGACGGTGAATTACTGCAATCCTCGCCCACTAGCGATACAGCCCTTATGCGAGCACTGGCGCAGGCTCATATCTGGCTGCAGAAGCTGGAGGATGGAGAGTTTAGTGATGTGAAGACACTGGCCGCACACTACCAACAGAACGAAAGCTATGTCTCACGGATACTACGGTTGGCTATGCTGTCACCAGTTTTGCAGGAAGAAATTATCACCGGCCAACATATTGCAGGACGGTCACTGGCTGACTTTATGACAGGCGTGCCGGTGTTGTGGAGTAAGCAATGACAAAGACTGGATTCACCAACCCACGGGGTTATTCTTGAAAGCTGCGCATTTAGAGCGTACTGTATATAAAAACAGTGCATTCTAAGTGTATAACGTATGCCGATTACTCTCATTTCACCAGACGAATCAAAAAGCCTCTTCCCTTTTTTCAAGGCTCCTGCTGCCTGCGGTTTCCCCAGCCCGGCGGCCGATTATCTTGAGCAGAAGCTCTCTCTGGATCAGTTACTCATCCAGCACCCTGCCGCAACGTTCTTCGCACTGGCTCAAGGTTCTTCCATGCAGGATGTGGGCATTTTTGATAAAGACATTCTCATTGTCGATCGCTCCCTGAAACCCAGCAACGGAGATGTGGTCATGTGCCTACTGGACGGCGAGCTGTGTGTGAAAACACTCTATCGACGGGGCCATAGTGTCGAACTCCAAAGTGCTAACCCGGCCTACACACCAATCATTCTCGACGATGGTCAAACGCTGGATGTCTGGGGTGTCGTCATTCATGTTGTTCACTCCCTGCGATAATAATGAATACGCCGATCGTGATTGTCCACTGTGATGCCAACAGCTTCTACTGCAGCTGTCATCGGGTCTTTGAACCACATCTCATAGGCAAGCCGCTGGGCGTGCTCTCCAATAACGATGGCTGTATTATTGCCCGCACTCAAGAACTCAAGGCCCTGAATGTGGCCATGGGCACCCCCTTGTTTCAGGTACGTTCTCTGGTCAAACGGGGTGACATAATGATCCGCAGCAGTAACTACCCCCTTTACGGAGATATGTCAGAACGCTTTATGGCTGTGCTCGAAACCTTTTCTCCCGACGTTGAGGTGTACAGTATTGACGAAGCCTTTCTGCGGTTTGATGGTTTTTCTGTTCCCGACTGGCATATCAGGGGGCAGCAAATTCAGAGCAAGGTGGGTCGCTGGACAGGGCTACCTATCGGGGTTGGCATCGCAACCACCAAAGTGCTGTCCAAGCTCGCCAATTACGCGGCTAAGCGCTATCGAGCAACAGGGGGTGTCGTTGATTTAACATCCCCGGAACGCCAGAAGAAACTGATGGCCATCACACCTGTGGAGGAAGTCTGGGGTGTCGGACGTCAGCTGGCTAAAAAGATGAAGGCGCAAGGCATTGATACGGCATTCGATCTGGCCCAACGGGAACCCACGTCCATTCAAAAACAATTCTCTATTGTTGAAGCACGATTAGTTAAAGAGCTGAGGGGAGAGAGTTGTTTGCCGTGGGAGGAACAAACCGATGGTAACAAGCACACCATCATGTGCAGTCGCTCCTTTGGACGGCCTGTCACTGCGAAGCATAATATACAGGAAGCTGTCGCCACCTATGTCGCCCGCGCCTGCGAAAAATTGCGCGCCCAGGGCAAAGCCTCGGCCAAGGCCCAGCTGTTTTTGCGCACCAGTCCATTCCGCGATCAGGATCAACAATACAGTGTCAATCTGAATCTGGCATTACCCTGGCCTACAGACAGCAGTCAGGCATGGCAGCACATCGCCAGAAAGGGCCTCGATAGCATCTTCCGGGAAGGGTATCTCTATCAGAAAGCAGGTTTCCTGCTACTGGACATTCAGGACAATCAGTCACTGCAGAACGACCTCTTCCAACTCTCCTCAACAAAGGCACAATCAAGCAACGCGTTTATAACCACCGTTGACGAAATCAACAACCGCTTCGGACGGAATACCTTACGATCAGCCGCGAGTGGTTTCAGCACGGCACGATGGCACATGAAACAAAACTATATCAGCCCCCACTTCACCACCCGATGGCAGGATCTGCCTCGGGTTCGAACTACCTAGCAAACGAAATATCTGAGGCGCTCTCTGGTGCCGAATACAAGTTTTTCAAATCATTTTTTACAACAGCATTAACAATCGGAGTCGCCAATCTTCCCATAAGACCAGAGCCGTTCATGTGTTCAGCTATATCCTTCGGGAAAGATGTGGCTGCATCTTGCAGATAGTGATTCTCCCGCCCCCAAAAGCCGGAAGCCAACAAACAAGTTCCATGACTGAAGGTCCATTATTTCAAAGATAATTCAACACCCACATTGCGCATTCCCCCCTCACACTAAACCGGCAACACGAGCATATCGTTTACAAATTGATGATGGTGTTGCTTGGTTTAACCGTATCGAAAGGAGCTGCATATGAGCTGCTCCAAGCTATATAGGCAACTGAAAAGTGAAGGCTCTTCCTACAGCAACATTCTTGATCAAGTGAGACAGAAAGATGCTGGAAAATATAAATCGACAGGCATGGGCGACAGTAATATCGCTATCAATCTTGGCTTCCAGGAAGCCGCCAGCAATTACAAAACACGCAAACGCTGGCAACAAAAAATCACTTGAATACCAGAGAACCAGATCATTTAGCTATCAACCTGCTCACCACCTTTTTATCACTAACACATGCGACCAAGACACCCTAAAAGCACTTACAGCCTAATGATTTAAAAAGAGTTTTAGATACGTACCTAGAAAAACGCTCTGTACGCTAAAAACAGAGGACACCGGTAAAAACGGCATTTTGAGAGGCAAAACAGGGGCTGCTACAGCACCGGGGAAGTACGCTTCCTATCAGACAGGAAACCCGCCACACAGGCCTTCGTGAGGCGTATATAACGCAAAAATCCCGCTACAGATAACTGCAGCGGGATTCTCATATGTGGCGGTGAGGGAGGGATTCGAACCCTCGATACGTTTCCGTATACACACTTTCCAGGCGTGCTCCTTCGGCCACTCGGACACCTCACCAAATTGTCGAAACACCTGTAATTACAGAGTATTTCTCGCTTCGTTCAGGTCATCCCTGCAAAGCGGGGCGTAATGTATAACAGCAGATCGCTGCTGGCAACTATGAATCACCAAGATTTCGGTATTTCCCGTTCTTGCTCGTATTTGGGCCAACTGCTTAAATAGCCCCCACTCAATTGGCCGTAAATGAATCACTTTAGATTTACACAAGAGTTATGCAGAAAAGCTCCGGGACTTTTGTCTTTTACAGACCTCCATCATTCAAACCTTCCTGTCAGAAAAGCCTGAACAGACTGGAATACTTTAGCCGCCACATTATTCACAGAACCTATGAGTGCCCGATTTACTGCTGGATAGTCGAGGGCAGTGTGCGCATCAGCCACCAGCAGAGTAAACCCTCTTATACCCTCTATATGGAGTACAGGGACAATACCGGAGCCAGCCAATATTACCGCATCCAGTTTCCCTCTCTGAATGAGGCTCTTACCTGGATGAACACGCAGGCTTACAGCATTCACCTGGAAGCTATCTGCCCGGCCTCAACCAGTAAAAGACCAGTACGCGACTCACAAATAACACAGCAGAATCACGAGAAGAAAACTGAGAGCTCAGAAGCAGCCTGAAACATCTTCAGGCTTAAGCCGGGATACCAAGAATGTCTCGCATAATCGGTTTTAAACCGGCGAAAAAGTACTCAACAGCAATAACCATGACGATCAAGCCCATAACCCGCATCATAACCTTATTACCGCTCTCACCCACACGATTCATAATCGGACTGGCAAACAGCAGCGCAACCCAGGTAACCAGCAACACGGCAGCAATACTGACAAACAAAATCATCTGATGTGTCAGCGTTTGCTCCTGCATGAGAATGATCACCGTCGCAATCGCTCCCGGCCCGCAAATCAACGGAATAGCCAGTGGAGTTAAAGCCACATCATGGGAATATGCATCGATGGCTTCCAGCTCTTCCGCTTTATCGAAACGGGTTCGGCTCAGCCGTGCTTGCACCATTTCATAACCCATAATAAAAAACAGCACACCACCCACAATTCTCAAACCATGTACAGATATCCCAAAGACCTGGAAAATTACCGAACCTGTTAACGCAAAGAACACCAGAATAACAAACGCGGTCAGCGTTGCCTTTCGGGCAACCTGTTTTCTCTGATAAGGCTCAAGGCCGGAAGTGAGTGACAAAAACACCGGTGCAATACTGATCGGATTGATCATGGTGAACAGAGAAGTCAGGCATAGAACACCAAACTCCGCCATAGTTGGCGACATACAACAACCTCTAAAAATATGACAATCAGAACTCTTTCTGCAAGGCAGAACCCCTGAGAAGAAAACCTCTGGAAAGATAGGATAAATAGCTGAGAAAATAAGCCTGCGATCACAGACCCTCTGATGCGGGAACTTATAACGCCTAAAGGTCTGTTTTGCCACCCCTTGCAGAATTTTTTGTGAAAATGGTTTCCTGAATGCCAAACATAACGACCAGGGGCGTCCTCAATTAAGCATACGACTCAGTGGCTCGCTCTTATCCTTGCGGGAGCCGGTGTGCTCTGGCAGATAGTAATCATTGGTTGTTTGCCCATCGTCTCCCTGATGCTGGGCAATTTTTATACAACGGACTATTTGGAAGAGATATTCAGATCAGCCTTGGCTTTATATGGGTAGCACTGCTTATTTTCTCTTTTAACGCTACCCACGCAAAACAGGCCTCTGCTACAACAGCACAGTCACTCTTCCAGGGAGGGGAAGGGCTGAATAATCAGCTCTCCGTAACCACTTCCTTACTCTTGTCGCTTTCAACACCAAGAATATCTTCCTTGAACTCACGTGTAACCGGGTTCTCACCAATCCATACCGTCAGCAAGGCATTAAAGAAGTCTTTTCCGGGAATAATTCCTCGGTCTTCACCCTTTACAACAACACGGGTACCCACGCCAGGAATGTACTCAGCCATACCCTGCTCACCCCGCTTTAAGCGCCCTTTAAACATTTCGGTAAGCTGCACCAGCTTATCTTCATGTCTTTTCATCTCTTCTGGAGAAATATTCAATTCCAAAGCTTCATTCATGGCCGAAGTAATCCGGCGACCGCTCACTCTACGGGCCATGATATGGAAAACCATCCGTTTGTGCCCATCATCCGCATAAATGTCTTCTGGGTTTCGACTCGGGTTTTCCAGATATAATTCGCCAATGTATGCATCAACAAGCAGATAAACCACGCGTACAGAAGCACCATTCAGCTTCAAAGCCGGGCGACCATCTGTGGCAGGAATGACTTCGGGAATGTCCACCCCCTTAATCGTGAGGGCATAGGTAGGTAACGACAAAAGACAACACAACAGCGTCAAGAAACGCAGTAATGGCATGATGAGCATCCTGTTTATTATTATTATTCCGTCAAATACCATTTAATCGGTTAAACGACGGAAAATCAACATTCCGCCATCAAAGCCCAACGCCTGCCCGGCAACGAGAGTCAGAGCTGCTACCCTGCCACCAAATTCTCAGAAAAATCAGTCTCAAAGCTGAATTGTTTCAACCATAATTTCTTTGTGGTGTTTAAAAATGGCAGAGGCGCCTCTATCTATACCTCTGTAATCGTCTCCCTGAACAGCACTCTGTTATTCCACCTGCCACTGGTGGCTAAGCTGTAACAAGTGCCCAGACAGTTTGTGAACAGCCAACTATGAATGAAGAACACGACGTGACTTCAGAATTTATCAACGATCCTGAAGATGACAACACCGGCAGCACCGCCCTGATTCTTCCCCATCAGAATCTTCCGGATAAGCTATACCTGATTCCTGCCACCAATCGTCCCTTTTTCCCGGCTCAGGTTCAGCCTCTTATATTCGGGTCCAAGCCTTGGGAGGAAACCATCAAACGCGTTGCCCAGACGGAAGAAAAAGCGCTGGGATTATCGTTTATTGATGACTTCTCTGGAGATGCTGCCGAACCAGATGAATTCCCTGAGATAGGCTGCGCCGTTAAAGTTCACAACATTGTTGAAGTGGACGACCAGATTCAGTTTATCGCCCTTGGGGTGCAGCGTTTCCGCATTGTGAACTGGCTGCGTCGCCGCCCTCCCTTCCTGGTACAGGTTGAGTATATTCAGGATCAGAGTGAGGATGAAGAAACCCTCAAGGCTTACGCAATGGCACTTATTAATGCCATTAAAGAGCTTCTTCCCCTCAACCCTCTGTACAGCGAAGAGCTAAAGAATTACCTGAACCGGTTCAGCCCCCGGGAGCCGTCCCCTCTGGCTGACTTTGCCGCGGCTATTACCACCGCTCCCGGCTCGGAGTTGCAGGAAGTACTGGAAACCATTTCCATACAACGCCGTATGGAAAAGGTTCTGGTTCTGGTGCGCAAAGAGCAGGAAGTTGCCAAGCTGCAAAGCCAGATTAGTGAGGAAGTGAATCTTAAGATCAACAAGCATCAGCGTGAATTCTTCCTGAAAGAACAGTTGAAAGTCATCCAGAAAGAGCTGGGCATTGCCAAAGATGACAAAACCGCTGAGATGGAAGAGTTCCAGAAGCGGATGAAAAAACGCGACATTCCTGAAGCCGCGAAAAAGAAAATCAACGAGGAGATGAACAAATTCTCCATGCTGGAGATTGGTTCTCCCGAATTCAGTGTTACCAGAAATTATCTGGACTGGGCAACATCTGTTCCCTGGAACGTTGTCTCGGAGGATAACCTTGACCTCACTCACGCTCGCAAGGTGCTGGATGAAGACCATGACGGTCTAGAGGATGTAAAAGACCGGATTATTGAGTTTCTGGCCGTTGGCGCTTACAAACAAGAAGTTGCAGGCTCAATTCTGCTGCTGGTCGGCCCTCCCGGCGTGGGTAAAACCTCTATTGGTCAGTCCGTTGCCAATGCTCTGGGCCGGAAGTTCTATCGCTTCAGCCTTGGTGGCATGCGTGACGAGGCTGAGATTAAGGGCCATCGCCGTACCTACATTGGTGCTCTACCGGGCAAACTAGTTCAGGCTTTGAAAGAGGTGGACGTTTCTAACCCGGTGATTATGCTGGATGAAATTGACAAGATTGGCGCGTCCTTCCGGGGTGACCCAGCTTCCGCGCTACTTGAGGTTCTTGACCCCGCCCAGAACAGTGAATTCCTCGATCATTACCTGGATATGCGCATCGACCTTTCCAAAGTGCTCTTTGTATGTACAGCCAACCAGCTGGATACCATACCCGGGCCACTGCTGGACCGGATGGATACTCTGCGCCTTTCTGGCTACATCACTCAGGAAAAGGTGGCTATTGCCAGAAATCACCTGTGGCCCAAACAACTGAAAAAAGCTGGCCTGAAGAAGTCTCAGCTTAAAATCAGCGATGCCACACTGAAAGCCCTTGTTGAAGGTTATGCCCGGGAATCCGGGGTTCGTCATCTGGAAAAACTTTTGTCCCGTATTATTCGCAAGGCAGTGCTGAGAATCCTTGATGACCGGGACCTTAAAATCAAAATCGGCGTGAAAGATCTTGATGATTACCTTGGCAAGCCTTACTTCAGCAAAGAGAAAGTTCTGCAGGGTGTAGGCGTTATTACCGGTCTGGCATGGACATCTATGGGGGGCGCAACCCTGCCAGTGGAAGCCACACGGGTTCACAGCCTGCGCCCCGGATTCCGCCTTACTGGTCGCCTTGGGGAAACCATGAAGGAGTCTGCAGAAATCTCCTACAGCTATATCATGAGTCATTTGAAAAAACTGGGTGCTCCAGAAGACTACTTCAACAGCTCTTTTATTCACCTGCATGTACCAGAAGGTGCAACACCAAAAGATGGACCGAGCGCTGGTGTGACTATGGCCAGCGCCCTGCTCAGTCTGGCAAAAGGCCGCAAACCAAAGCCTATGGCGATGACAGGTGAGTTGACCTTGACTGGTCACGTTCTGGCTGTTGGTGGTATCCGGGAAAAGGTGATTTCAGCCCGTCGCAGTAACATCAAAACTGTGATTTTGCCTGAAGCCAACCGAAGGGATTTCGAAGAGTTGCCGGAATATATCCGCGAAGGCATGACTGCTCACTTTGCCCGTACGTTTGCTGATGTAGAAAAACACCTGTTCTAGAGCTTTCAGCAAGCATTAAAAAAGCTGCTTACCTGTTGCAGGTTAAGCAGCTTTTTACTTGGTGCTCGCTCAAGCAGCGTAGGTAACCCACGCTTGGACATGTGTAATGAGCACTCTATTTATAGCTTGTCATTCCCCTGACTGTCCACACTACAGTAAGAACAATTTATTTTAAAAACAGTCAGTTAATAACTGCTCTTTTCCTCGCCAGCCATACTCCCGCTGTACAGAACCTCCTAAGCTTACTGGGTAAGGACTGACTAAATCAGGCAGGATGCCTCTCATGCCAACCATGCGCACAGGTGATGTTTTACCGACAGGCCCCAAACCTGTTTTATCACCAAATCTGCCCGAACTCGAAAACCGCCCATTACAACAGGAACCTGCAACTTCATCAGTTGAGGGAACAAAACACCTGCCTGAACCTCTACCAGATGAAAATGATGCTGAAGTTTCTTCACCACTTCCAGACAAAACCCGGGAGCTTCTTAACTACACCAGTGGGGGCCGATTCGTCCGCCTTCACTCAGATGAACCCGATCCAGATGAAGTCAATGAAACTCAGAGAACTCCGCCGTCTTTAAGCCAGCGCACAGTTAAAGAACAAGAACCCCGGGGCTGGCTAGACACCCTACTCCCATGGCGCTGGGGAACCAAGAAAACCAGTGAGCGGGTCGTTACCAAACCCGTGCGTAGCGGAATAACCAACTGGTCTATTTTTTACCTCATAAAAAAGTTCGTAGACCGCTACATCAAAGGTTTTTCTACCAGCGATCTGACTGGTTCACTGCAAAAGCTTTCCTCCTGCTATCACCACTCTAAAAACGGCTCAGCTGGTGAACCGCAAACTATCTTTCTAAAGCGGCTGTATCTGCCCGGCCCTAACATTACGCTTCAGGATGTTACGGTAAAACTGCATCACCTTGAGCCCGTTGGCAAAGGCGAAGGGGCTGATCAGTTTAAACAAATTGATATTAAAGCTGACGTCTCAGGAAAGGCCATTGTTTGGCTCGACGAAACAAAAAGCCAGGAAGCTACTCTTGACATCAAAGATGTTGATCTCTCTGCCCACTTCAAAAACGGCACCATGATCAAGAGCCTGCTGGATAAAGGCACCCTTTACGGAAACCTGACTCTGGCGTTCTACAACCGAAACCGACTCAAAGACTGCCTGATACCCTCTCATTGCGTCTGCCACCTCAATGAGGGAGCTTCCGTATCCATCAGAACACCCGGTTATCACGATGCGACTTCAGGTGTAAAAATTGAAAGCGCCGATCTGTTACTTGATTTCGACCCACAGAGCGACAGACAGGGCAAAAATCCGACATTCGGTGCTTGTGTCGCCAACCTCGATGCCAGAGTTCACAGCTCCAAAATGGATCTGATAGTTCCAGATACTATCAAACCTCTAATGAAGCAGTTATTTCCCCATGCCTTGTTAGGAAAAACAGAGGTACAGGTTAAAACAGCTGCCCTCGATATAAACAAATACGAAGATGGCACTCTACGAGCGGAAAGTGATTATCTGCAAGTTCACAGTGAGGGCGACTTAAACCTGAATGATGGCGAAATCACGGGTCTGACCCTGGTCAAAAAGAAACTGTCTGAAGACGAGTCAACAACTGCAGTTTTGTGTCAGGATTTTAGTGGGGATCTTTATATTCCCCAGGCAACCTTTAACATGCCATATGACATAAACGGCAGTGTTCAGCTGAAGGATAGTTCTGTTTTACTGAATACCAGACACATCAGTGAAACCTCGAAGAAACTGGAAACCGTCGATTTTTCCGTAGGGAGTGGACACGCCAATCTATCGGGCGGCATATCCTGTAAAAACTTCGCTATGAAAGGGCTGACAGGATCATTCGTTGTCGACAGCAGCGAAACTGCTCTCAAAATTGAGCATGCTCAGGTTGATACAGTTTCTATTGGAACAGCTCCAGACAAAGTAACTTCTGAAAACCGCTTATTGGAAGCTGGAGTCACTCTGGAAAACACTCAGATTTACGTCACTCCAGATCAAGAGACTCAAACAATGGTCACAACAGTGGATGTTGACCGCCTGCATGGAAGAGACATTAACGGCATTGCCGAAGCGCACACAGCGGATCTGGAAAACCTGAACGTCCTGTTCCAAACCGGCACCCCTGTTCCTCTTCATCCAGAACAGGTCGACCCATCCGCTCCCATTCACCATCCGAAGCTTAAAGTAAAAGCTAAAAACCTTTCCGCCGAGCGTGTTTTAGTGCCGGATAACGTGCTGGGACAAAGTATTAAGGCTGAGTTGAATTCAAGAACAGTAAAAAACCTGTCCATCGAATGCACTCTGCCTAGCAGCCTGACAACGCAAGAAGACCAGGATGACTTCCGGAAATCTTTATCCCGGGAAATAGAGCCATGGCAACTCCCGCAGACCTGTGTCGCATCAGTTCATACAACAATAAAAACCGATCAGATTGATAGTCAGGTTGACCTAGCCTTACCTGGCGCAAACGATTCCCTAAAAGACAATTCTGTGTGGAAAACCAAGGAGGAGGATCGCTACACGCCTCGCAGCAAGGGAACCATAACAACAGGCCCTTCAGAACTGGAATTCCAATATGACATGAGAAACGGTTTCGATCAGGCAACATTCAAATCCAAAAAGCATGTCACTATCGACCTGCAGCATGGTGACCTGCAGGGGAAAATAGAAACTACTGGCTTCGAAACTCTTGTTAAAGGTGGCTCCATTGATTCTCCGGACGAAGTAACAACAGATGCGCAATGTGACCATCTGGCTTGCACCGGTTTTAAGGTGAGCGAGAGATTCCTGCCGAAAGACGTTGAGATAGAAGCCGATGTAGAACTCACGTCTCCAGCAATTTATATAAAAACCCAACCTCCAGAAAAACAGTACAACAAAGAAACGGAGGAGGTAGTTTCCAGCTCTCGTCCAGTACAAAGCACTTTGGAAGTGAGCCAGAGTAAATTTAAAACCCACATAAAGGGCAAAAAAAAATCTCTGGCCTCACCCAAAACAGCGAAGAAACTCAAAGCTCTTACTGATTATTTTCCGGAACAGTATCAGGAGTCTGCAAGGCCCTTATTAAAACACTTGGACACCATTGAAGAAGATTCTTACGAAAGCGATACCCTGGAACAGGATGTGACTTTCCAGAGTGAAAACATCAAGATCCAGGCTGACGTGAAAAAAAATAACGACAAGGAAATCGAGGTAACAACTAACTACTCAGAACTTAGTCTGCCTTCTGGAGCCGTTATTGCCAAAGCCCATATTACCGACTTAAATGCCCACGCTTCGAAGACAACCGGACACACTGACCTGCAACTTCAACTCAGTGAAACAGCCATCGATTATGCGGGAACAAGCGACGAGTACAAATTACCTGTTCAGGCTGAATTAAAAGAGCCTGCCAAATTGCAGGGGATTAAAGTCAGTGTCAGCCAAAACGGTGATGAAACCTTGGGGCATGGAGAAATTGAGCAAGGTGAAGCAGATTTCACACTGGGCCTGGATAGCACGATCAAAGATCCGGCCACTCACATAGCCCGGAGAATGAAACCCGCTCATATTAAAGCGGATCTACGAAAACTTCAGGTTAATGCCCAGAAAGATAAGCATCTGGCCTTAGCGAATACTTCCGTCGCTGCGGTTAAATTGAATATCTCTGATACTCAAGATCAAATTGGGACCGATCTAAACGTTAACACCGAATTACGTGATGCACTGGTTGTCGCAGACTCAGCCGGTACAGGCAGTTACCTTGATGTAGAATTGGGTAGAGCCGAACTCAATGTTTCCGGAAGTCTGAACGGCTCATTTCAAGCTCAAAATGTTGGTGTATCCGCCTGCCGTGATCTTGAGGGCACAAAAGTTAACCCACGCATTGATGCCCGAAGAGTAAAAACCAACTTCCCCAACGCCTCCAGGGAACTGGTTAATATCTTTCGAAGCACACGTTTACAAAAAAGTGCGCTGGGGCAGATTGCCGATTTGAAAGTCAGTCCTGATCTTGATGAAAATATGTCAGGCACCCTTACCCTTTCAGCAGGTGGAGCTCTGTCCCCATTCATAGCTCTTGGTCTTTCTTACGCAGGAGGAAAGGTTGCCCGTGGATTTCTGCGTATCGCTAAGATCATTGTTAAAGTTTTACGGGTTCATATTTATCTGGATCATTTGCCTATCCATGAAGGGAAAGCGACTTTACCTGACTTACAATCCTGCCTGAGAATCTCATTCTCAAGTGACCATGGCCGGGGAGGCCGGATCTACGCAAAATCTTTTGGCAAAGCTATCGATCTGGTTCAAGGACTGTTTGTGAAAAAAGCACTGAAATATATTCACCTATTGGATAATAAAACCGGGGAAATTTCATTTACAAACCTGGCCAGTCATCTGGGTGAAAATGTGCAGCTTGTATCAAAAGACCGCATGCCTAATGCACTACTGCCCAGCACTGGTGATGCGCTGACCGATACCAAAAACCTTTTACAACTCAATAAATCCCTTCCACCCAACTGGACTAAAGAACTGCACCTGAAAGCGCTCCAGCAACGAATAGAGAATTTGCACTGGCGCAATAAGCCCCTTAAAAACCATCCTTGGGCCGACACATCATGGCTGGCAAATAAAATTGTTCAGGACTATGGATTCCCACAAACCCTGTTGGAGTTTCATTGTGCAGAAGATTTGTTGATGACCTTCCAGCAGAAGCTGCGGGAGCTTAAGCAACCCACATCTCTTCCCGAGGTGTACAAACAGGCTGTACTGAAAGTACCGGCGATTCCTATGGATACTCTGCAGGAATCCACACCAGCCCCATTCTCACCTCAGGCCAAAGTTGTCCCGACCAATCAGCGGGAAAAAGAATATCGCCACCTGGAAGCTAAAATCGTGGCCAAAGATATGGAAAGAATCCCCCAAGAACTGCTCAGGTGGATTTCTGAGCGAGCCGAAGAAGAAACAACCAGACCCGAAAACGTCTTCCAAAGGGCTCAAAAAGCCACACGCACCCTAATCCGGAGTACAACATGGAAGAAGGCTGCCACTCTTTCTCAAGAGTTACAGTCCCCTCTTCCCCTAATAGAGAAAAATCAAAAAATGCAAGATCTGTGGCATACCTGCAGAGCTCTCAACGCCAAGATACAGGCTGTCTGTTCACCTATATCTCCAATTGCAGCTGGCAAGTTCGTGATAGGAGCAGGAAAGCAAGACGAACCGCCGCCGCTCCAAACGCCACCGCATTCGACCTTTGGACAGTAATCAAACAACTACACGCTGTTGATCCATATAACTCTTGACCGTATCGACAATAGCCTGTGTCTGAGGATCTATTTCAAGATTAACCTTCATACCTTTTCGGGCTTGCCCGAAAGTCGTCATCTGCAGCGTCTCCGGAATCAGGTGAACAGAAAAACGATTATCTTTCACTTCCGCACCAATGGTCAGGCTGGCACCATTGAGAGAGACGTACCCTTTAGGTAACAAATAGCCTTGCCATTTTTGCCCAAATTCAAATGTTAATGTGGTGTTATCAGGGGTTTTCTCAATAGCTACAATTTCAACTGTGTCGTGAACATGGCCGGACATATTGTGACCACCCACTTCATCACCAAAACGAGCCGCTCTTTCAATATTCACTAGATCGCCAGCCTTGATATCAGCCAGGTTAGTGACCCGCAGTGTTTCCTGCATCACATCAAACCAGGCCGACTCATCTGAAAAACGAGTCACGGTTAAGCAAACCCCATTGATCGCAACACTGGCGCCTTCCTTTAGCTGGTCACACAGATCATGACCCAGCAGAATATCAAAAGTAGCAAAGCCTTCACGACGCTCTACAGAAACAACCTCGCGGGTGCCCTGCACAATACCTGTAAACATACCTCTCCTTACCGCCCATTCAGGGCCTACTCGGCTCCATGTAATTTTCTCAGAGCCATCAAGCTGTCTAGTGTATAAGGTCGCATATCAGGGTTGGCCAGAATATGTTCCGGACGATCACGAATCACCTGCGCGACCTCTTCAGGCTGAGGAATAATAGCGCCATTCCAGATGCAGGTGTAAACCTTACCCCACAACTGGCAATTTTCATCCTGATAATAGAAATGAAACTTCTCTTCCAAGGGAATACCTGAAATCCCCATCTCCTCCTCAAGTTCCCTGGCCGCTGCGGCATCGTAGTCTTCACCTTCATCGACAACGCCGCCCGCTGCCAGATCATAAGCGCCAGGCCACACATCTTTCGACATGGTGCGTTCCTGAATCAGAAGTTCACCATCGGAATTAAAGACAAACACAAAAACGGCACGGTGGCAGAGACGTCCAGCTCGCATTTCACTGCGCGTAGCTGAACCGACGACGTCGTTCTCTTCATCAACGATCACAACTCTTTCTTCCACCGATGACAACGTAGCCTTAATCTCTGCTGACATAGTTCACAACTCCAATCGAAACGTTTGTTATTGTATTAGGGGCGGTTGAGGTTTTATTTTCGAGGGTTTTCATGGTTGCGTTGCAGCGTTTTGAAAAGCAACAAGCATTCCTTCAACCCTGCGCCTAACCATAAAAGCCCTCGAAAAGATTGAGTTCGAAAATAAAACCTCAACCGTCCCTGAACACTTCAAGTTTATAGTCGATGTTTCAAAGTGTGGATTTCGGAATGTAACTTTCCATTTCTCTCTATACTTTTGGATACGCCGAATACTCTGCAGAGGAACTGCTCTATGGCAAACTGCCGTACAGTCACCGCGCTGGTTAACCCCGCAGGAAGCATGAACGTGCTGTCCGCCCATGAAGTCAGCCAACTTCAGGATACAACTCGCACAGGCCTTTATAGCCTTTTCCGGCAGTGTGCTCTGGCCGTACTGAGTTGTGATACCGAACTGGATGATGCTCAGGAACTGATGGCTCTCTATCATGACTTTGATATAAAAATCATTCAGGAACACCGTGGCCTTC
The DNA here is from genome assembly GCF_947331445.1 of Parendozoicomonas sp. Alg238-R29. GTDB lineage: Bacteria > Pseudomonadota > Gammaproteobacteria > Pseudomonadales > Endozoicomonadaceae > Sansalvadorimonas. Next base: position 32,562 of record NZ_CAMZOG010000049.1, read on the forward strand.
AGCTGCAACTGATTAACGCTCCTGCTTGTGCCTTTGTAAATAATGAGTTGATTCGCGGTGTCCGTGAAAACCTGTTCTCTGTGGTGCGGGATATTCTGCATTTGTTCAGTGAAATTGAAGCCCACGGGCTGCTCGATCTGAATGACCCTCAGGATATTACCAATCTGGTTTTTGAAATTCTTCGTCATGCCAATGCCTTTATTCCGGGCCAAACGCCCAATGTTGTAGTGTGCTGGGGCGGGCACTCCATTGGTCGTGAAGAATACAAATACACAAAAGACGTCGGCTACCAGTTAGGGCTGCGAGGTATGGATATCTGCACTGGCTGTGGCCCCGGCGCCATGAAAGGCCCTATGAAAGGCGGCCATATTGGTCATGCCAAACAGCGTATCAGAAAAGGGCGATTTATCGGATTAACTGAGCCCGGCATTATTGCAGCGGAAAGCCCAAACCCTATCGTGAATGAACTGATCATCATGCCAGATATTGAAAAGCGTCTGGAAGGTTTTGTGCGTATGGGACATGGCATTATTGCCTTCCCCGGCGGCCCCGGCACCTGTGAAGAGATTATGTACCTGATCGGTATTCTTCTACACCCTGACAATCAAGGCCTGCCTTACCCGTTTATTCTCACCGGCCCGGCGTCATCAAGAGAGTACTTCAAACACATTGATGACTTTATAGGTTCCACATTGGGGCCTGAAGCACAAAAGCTTTACAACATTGTGATAGATGACCCGAAACTGGTCGCAGACTTGATGAAGAAAGGTCTGGAAGAAGTGACTCAATACCGCAAGGAGCATAACGATGCTTTCTACTTTAACTGGAAACTGAAAATAGAAAGCAACTTCCAGCATCCTTTTGAACCCTCTCACGAGAACATGTCCAGCATTTCTTTGGACTCCAGCCTGCCGGCAGAAGAACTGGCTTCAAATCTTCGCAGAGCAATGTCTGGCATTGTTGCTGGCAATATCAAAGAGGATGGTGTTAAAAGCATTCAACAACATGGCAAATTCCAGCTCCACGGAGAAGCTGAACTTATGAAGCGCATCGATACCCTGTTGGCAAGTTTTGTACAACAACAGCGGATGAAGCTGCCAGGCAGCCACTATGAACCTTGCTATGAGGTCGTGCACAAGTAGCTGTGAGCTTTCTAACGCAAGCCGGGTCTTGTCCCTAATGCCACTCGCTTAAGGGCTTGCAGTTAAATCTTGAATGAAGACAATCGGACTTGAAGTATTTTCAAGTCCGTTTTTTTGTGTCTGAGTTCACTAAAGAGCTGCATATGGCAGCTGAGTTTTCCCTCCCTGAATCGTTTGATGCGTTTCATCGAAATATTCCGCAAGAGTGGATCAAAGAGGCTGTCGCGCAAACTGGTCGTACCAGTGTGCGTAAACGACGCTTTCCTGCAGAGCAGGCCGTGTGGCTGGTTATCGGCATTGGCCTGATGCGCAACCGCTCTATCGCTGAAGTCTGCGACAAGCTTGATCTGGCCTTTCCAGATAGTCATGGACGCTTGGAGCCCATGGCCTCAAGCAGCGTTACCAAAGCGCGGAATAAACTGGGTTGCGAACCTCTTCATTACCTTTTCCACACCACAGCCGCTCACTGGGAAAAGGAGGATACGCAAGAATGTTTCCACGGGTTGAAGGTGCTGGCCGTTGACGGTACACAGTTTCACACACCGGAAACAAAGGATAACCAACAACTGGGATATGCTTCTGGCCAAGGTTCATTCCCATCAGTGCTGGCTGTTGCCCTGATGTCTGTTCACAGCCACTTGATCAGCGATGTCGCATTTGGCCCTGTGTCACAAAGTGAAATTCATTACGCCCAGCAACTTGTGGGTTCAGCTCCGGAAAACTCTTTGACCTTGTTTGATCGGGCTTATTTTTCAGCAGAACTTTTGCTTTCCTGGCAACAAAGCGGGAAGGGGTGCCACTGGCTGACGCCAATAAAGAGCCGGTTTCGGCATACGGTTGAGAAAGAGTTTACCGAATATGATCAGCTCATATCGATGCCAGTACCAGTATCGCCGCAGGCAAGGGCTGCAGCCCTCTACTTACCAGAATTTTGGACAGCACGGCTGATTCGTATCCCCCAACCCAATGGCAAGATCAAAGGGTTCATAACATCGCTGACTGACCCGGTTCGCTATCCATTCTCCGACTTGGTAAAAGTCTATTGGGACAGATGGGAGATTGAACAGGGATATGGGGAATACTGATTGGTTATAATCTGGTGCGACTGGAAATGCGCCGTATGGCCGATGACTTTAAAGTCAAACCGCTAAGAATAAGCTTTTTAACCGCTTTCACTCTGATTCTTGATGAATTTTTATGGTGCTCAGGGCGCTCTCCCGGAACGATCCCCAAGAAGCTGGCAAATCTAAGGTCACAGGGAAAACGATTGATACTGCCAGACAAACGCAAGAGGGTATATCCAAGGGTGGTCCTAAAGAAAGCGGCCAAATATCCCTTAAAGAAAAGAGCCACTTTCCCTTAAGCGAGTGGCATTAATGCTTATGCATCGGCTTTTTTATAAATGGCATCCCGTAGGGGACTCGAACCCCTGTTACTGCCGTGAAAGGGCAGTGTCCTAGGCCACTAGACGAACGGGACACACTAGAACTCTTTTATTGTAACACACGACATATGTGACATGAATTTGGAGCGGGAAACGAGATTCGCCGAACTTTGGAGAGACGACCCCAACCTTGGCAAGGTTGTGCCCTACCAGCTGAGCTATTCCCGCAAGCTGTTTTCCATAAAGGAAATTGGTGGAGCCTAGCGGGATCGAACCGCTGACCTCAACACTGCCAGTGTTGCGCTCTCCCAGCTGAGCTAAGGCCCCACACTTCTCATAAGAGAATTTAAAAAATTTAATGGCATCCCGTAGGGGACTCGAACCCCTGTTACTGCCGTGAAAGGGCAGTGTCCTAGGCCACTAGACGAACGGGAC
>NZ_CAMZOG010000050.1 GCF_947331445.1 Parendozoicomonas sp. Alg238-R29
TACTCCAGAATCAGGGGAGTCTGGAGCTGGTTTATGCTTAACCGGACAGTAGTGATGCTCAAAGCATCACAGATCAGACTGGCTTTCATGTCGTGCCCATGGGATCAGCTAATGAACTTGCGAGAGAATATCTTTTGCCGCAGAAGCTACACTGGTTTTTCTGCCAGTTGCAGCGCCTCAGCTTTGAATTCAGGTAATGACCTCGTTTTTGACAGAGTACTGCAATCGGTATTTGAAAATTTCAAGTAATTAAAAGATCACCAGATGAATTTTTAACCTTCCTTCGTGCATGAACCCTCATCCTTGGGATATTCTTATTTTAGTTAACTCAAAATTTATTCCTCTCTATGAAAATTGTTGATGGCTGGCTGGTTGTAACCGAAAGCCAGAATGTTGAACACTGGCCCAGCCCCAATTTTAATGAACGCCCAGAAAATGCAGAAATAGAATTGTTGGTGATTCACAATATCAGCCTGCCTGCTGGCCATTTTGGTGGTTCTTATATCCGTGATTTATTTACTAACTGCCTTGATCCGCAAGCGCATGAGACCTTTCCAGAGATCTGTAATCTGGAGGTTTCGGCTCACTTGCTGATTTCCCGTGATGGCTCCATTACCCAGTTTGTGAACTTCGATGAAAGGGCCTGGCATGCCGGTGTTTCATCATGGCAGAGCAGGAAAGCCTGCAATGACTTTTCCATAGGCATAGAGCTTGAGGGAGCCGATGATGTTCCTTATGAATCCGCGCAGTATAAGGCCCTTCAGCAGGTCACAAAGCTTTTGATGGATGTGTACCCGAAGTTGACGCCGGATACGATTACCGGTCACTCAGATATTGCCCCTGGTCGTAAAACTGACCCCGGCCCTGCATTTGACTGGAAAGGCTACCTTTCCGGCATATCCTGATCCCGTTTGCTGACTATAGTGCATAGACAGACTGTATTTTGCTGATCTTGACTGTAAGCTATGGAGACGGTTGTGCTGAATCTGGATGTTTTGAAAGACGTTGTTGGCGATGACCCGGCTCTTATGATGGATATGCTGCAGAAGTTCATAGAGACAACTCAGGAAGACATGCAGAACCTCCAGGATGCCTTGGCTGCCTCTAATAGCAGAGATGTCGCCAGCTTCGCTCACCGCATAAAAGGTTCCTGCTTCGTTGTAGGCGCCTCAGAGTTGGCTGAGATTGCTGACACTTTGGAAAGGGATGGCCGTCAGGATAAAACCTCAGATTTTCCTGTTCTGGCAGAGCAAATTTCCAGCGCATTTCGCGATGTACGTCAGGCTATTGAAAAACTGTAGTTTCTGATTGTTACTTCACCTTCTTAACTTTCCTCCTCGTGTTATGATTGCCCCAGCTTTTTTAACGATTAGATAACAAGAATGAGTTCCGACACTGGGCAAGATCAAAAGCTTGTGCAGCATCTTGAGGGGTGTGCCCATGAGCGACATGGTTCTCTGCAAAAACTATATTCCATCACCTCTGCGAATCTGTTTTCGGTTTCCCTGCGTATCCTGAAAGACAGAGAGCAGGCTGAGGATTGTTTGCAGAATGCGTATATCAAAATCTGGAAAAACGCAGGTAGTTACGATATTACCAAGGCGCGTCCTATGACCTGGATGAACACAATTGTGCGCAACCAGGCATTGGATATGCTGAGGCGAAAAAAAGTTCAGGAGGTCAGTGATGATGATCATATTCACCAGATTGCTGACACAGCCCCCGGGCACGAGGAGCAGCTGGCACTATCCCGGAATAGTGCCAATATGCATAAGTGTCTGGCGGACTTGTCTGACCAGCAACGGGTTTGCATTGAGCTGGCTTATTTTGAAGGATTAACCCATCAGGAAATGTCTGAACAGCTGGAGTTTCCTCTGGGCAGTGTGAAAACCTGGATAAGAAGAGGTTTAGCGAGGTTAAGGACATGTCTGAGTGGAATTTAAGCGATCCTGGTGATCGTAACGAAGCTGCTGCGGAGTATGTTCTTGGGCTTTTACCGCAGACAGAAAAAGCTCGGTTTGAAGCGTTGCTGGCTGCCAGCCATGACGCACAACAGGATGTGCGCAACTGGCAGGAACATCTGAATATTCTTAATGAAAATCTTGTTCCTCAGCAGCCGCCTGCCAAAGTCTGGAAGGAAGTGAGCAAGGCTACCAAACCAGAATCTTTCTGGAGCAATCTGCGATTCTGGCAGAGCGCCAGTGTCAGTATGGCTTTGGCAGTTGTTTTCACTGTTGTACTCTGGTTTCAGAGTGGTGTTCCAGGTAACGGCATGGACTATGTGTACGTGGTTCAGGGGCCAAGTGAACAGACAGAGTGGATTGTTAATGCTTCTATGAACAGGGATAAGGTTTATGTGGAAGCTGTGCAACCAGTGTCTCTTCCTGATGGCAAAGTGTGTGAGCTTTGGTTGATGGTTGCCGGGCGCGAGCCGGTTTCTTTGGGTATTCTACCCAAGATGGGTAGGAATGAAGTGACCATTAGCTCAGAATGGAGAGAGGCATTAAAGAATTCACCATTGGTTATCACTCTTGAGAAACCATCCGGAGCACCCAATGGTTACGAAATGGGACCAGTAATGAATAAAGGCAAATGGACGCCAGTGAATAAGGCTTCCGACTATTTTTAGTGGCCTACTTGTTTTAGCGGCCTACTTGTTTTAGTGACCTACTTGGCTGCTAGCTTGGTATTTGCTGGAAGGCTTCGCAGTGATAACGAGAGCACTGCATGCTTTCCGGCCATTCATTTTCTGCCAACCCCGCCTTGCGTTTCAGGTGTTTGAGAAACTGTTCAGCTTTTGGAAGTTGTTCCCAGACTTGGGGCAAGAATGTTGCTCTGTGTCCTAATCCATCATCGATAATTAATCCATCAACAGGAGGCTGTAGTTGCTGTAGCAGATCAGCCTCATTACTGACCTGCATGGGTTTTACTGGGCTTAAAACAGAGACTTCCAATGTTAAAACGTTGAGTTCTTGTTCGGTGACAGGAGCAAAACGCCAGTCTTTAAAAGCTGCAGACTGGGCATTTGAAATAACATCGTCTTGTAATGGCCGGTAAGCTTCCAGAGAACCGATGCAGCCACGCAAATCATGACCTTTATGAAGGCTGACAAAACAGGCACGTATCTCCTGAAGAAAACTCTCTTCTGGCGTATCTGGATTGATATCTTCGGCTTTTAATCCTTGGCATCCCAACTTGATGCTTTGACTGGCAAGGTCGAGAAGTATCTTCTTTTGGTTGTCTGTATACACGACGATTTATCTCTTTGCTGTTGGGGTAGCAATTATTGGTGTAGCCATTTAGAGGAGTGCAAAAGCACCATAGCCAACAACACGATCATGATTGCCGACAGTATCTCCAGAGTTTCTGATATCCAGAGTTTCTACCTTAAGATCTTTTTCACGAGCCAGAGTAAGAAGGCCGTTTAGAGGGCGGCAGCCACAGGCTTGTTCTCCGGTTAAGGTGTTATCAAGTGCCTCAATGCCATTTACGGTATTCTGATCAATAACCTTGGCCTCGTCATAGCTATGAAAATGGCTAAGATCTGTGCTGATAATAATCAGCGTTTCCGATCCCCCCCAGACTGTTTCCAGGACTTCAGAAACTGCAATAGAGTCAGCTTCGCCAACAACCAGAGGCAGGAGCTTAAAGTTTTTAAGGCACACCTGAAGAAATGGCAATTGCACTTCCAGAGAATGTTCAAGCTCATGGGCAGCTTCCAGCACTTGAACCTGACTCAATGGCAGAAGCTGTTCCACTAACTCGGTATTGATTTCGATAGCGCCCAAAGGTGTATGAAATACAGAGCTGTCCGGTAATGCTAAGCCGTGTAAAGGTGTTCGATGAGAAGGCCCAAGAAGAATTACCTGTTCAATGGGGTGAGGGTATTGCTCGAGTAATTTATAAGCTGAAGCAGCAATTGCACCGGAATAGATATAACCGGCATGAGGGACAACAAGAATACGGGAGTATAAATCTCTTGTAGAAGCATCAGCCAGCAGGCTGGCAATTGTGTCTTTCAAAGATGTTTTATTGGCCGGATAAAAGGAACCGGCTACAGCGGGCTGGCGTACAGACATAGTCTAAATCCTATTCCCAAGCTGTATAATTATAGGTACCACGGATTCACCTCACCAGAGCAGATCTGGCGGGAGGTTGATTATGAGTAGCTTGTGTACTTCTCAAATGATTGAGAACTCTCCTGATTACTGGCCAACAGAATACTGGCACGAACTTGATGATGGTCGTATTCAGTGTGATGCCTGTCCCCGGGCCTGTAGGCTGAGGGAAGGGCAACAGGGGCTTTGCTTTGTCAGGGCCAGACACAATAATGCCATTGTGTTGACTGGCTACGGCCGCTCCAGCGGCTTTTGTATTGATCCTGTAGAAAAAAAGCCTCTGAATCATTTTCTTCCCGGCACCCCTGTTCTTTCTTTTGGTACTGCTGGCTGTAATCTCGCTTGTAAATTCTGCCAGAACTGGGATATGAGCAAATCCCGGGAAATGGATACTCTGGCTGTTCAGGCAATGCCTGAACAGTTATCAGAGCGTGCGGTTGACATGGGATGCAGAAGTGTGGCGTTTACCTATAACGATCCGGTGATTTTTTTGGAGTACGCCCGGGATGTGGCAATTGCTGCGAAAGAGCGAGATATAAGATCTGTTGCCGTCACTGCGGGTTATATCTGTGAAAAGCCTATGATTGAGTTTTTCAGCCATATGGATGCTGCCAATGTTGATCTGAAGGCTTTTACAGAAACTTTCTACAAGAATATTTGCGGAGGTTCTCTGGCACCTGTTCTTGAAACTCTGAAGTACCTTAAGCATGAAACTGATGTCTGGCTTGAGATCACGACACTGTTAATCCCTGGTGAAAACGACAGTGACCGTGAACTCGATGAGATGACATTGTGGATTCAGGAGCATCTTGGTTTTGATGTTCCGTTGCATTTCACTGCTTTTCATCCAGACTGGAAAATGATGAATCATCCATCAACACCTGCAAGTACCTTGACAAGAGCCAGAAATATCGCGCAGAAAAATGGCTTGCGCTACGTATACACGGGTAATGTACACGACAGTAATGGCGGCAGCACATGGTGTGCAAAGTGTGGGCAACTGTTGATTGAAAGAGACTGGTATAGTCTGGGAGAGTGGCAGCTGGATAGTCAGGGATGCTGTACAGGGTGTGGGGAAAAACTTTCTGGAGTATTTGAAGCTCAGCCAGGTGTATGGGGGCCGCGTCGTTTACCGGTCAGAATGATTTAAGGTTCCCCCTAATAGTACGACTTTTGTATTAGCCCTGAGTTCTGTTGATGTTAGATTGTCGATCCCAGTATTCCCAAGCGTGTTTACAGCCAGGCGAAGAGAAAAGTGAAAATAAATAATATTTTTTCATTTTTCTGGGAACTTTTTTGGGAAAGCACTGTCTGAGTATATGAGAGGGCGATAAAGCGATCCTTTATCCCCTCGCAATCTCCTTGTGTGTGTTTGGTATTTTGGTTTTGTTAGTGTGTGGCGAAACCAAAAAATTCAGCCCCGGTTCGATCCCCCGAACCGGGGTTTTCTTTTTCAGGGAAGTACGACTTTAGTCAGGTATGTTCTCTCAGAAATGATCGAACCTAGCTCATAATCACAGCCGTTCCGCTAATGCTCACCATCAGCATGCTGCCTTTTTCGCCAACAACTTCGTAATCCAGGTCGATACCTACTACGGCATTTGCACCGAGCTCTTGTGCACTGGCTTCAAGTTCCTGGAAGGCGGCTTCACGAGCTTTTGCCAGTTCTTTTTCATAAGCGCCGGAGCGGCCGCCAACAATGTCCCTAATGGAGGCAAACAGGTCACGAAAAATATTGGCACCAACAATGGCTTCGCCAACTACAACACCTTTGTACTCGGAAATACTCCGACCTTCTACAGAAGGGGTCGTTGTCTTCAGCATTGGAATGTCCTTTAGATGTAAGCGCCCTGAAATATTCAAGGCGCAGAGAAGTGTAGGCTGTTGAGGTTAGTTGTTTTCTTTGGAAAGTTCGGCAATCTCCATAAGGCGCTTCAGAACCCGTTCATTCAGGCTGTTCTTTGGATATTTCCCTCGGCTGTTCAATGCGCCCGGTTTCATGCCGGTAAGAATTTCCAGTGCTTCTTCAACATGGGAAACCGCATGCACAGCAAACTCGCCTTTTTTAACAGCTGTCAGAACCCGCTCGCTTAACATCAGGTTGCGGACGTTGGCTTGTGGGATAATTGCACCCTGATTTCCGGTTAAGCCTCGTGCTTCACAAAGGTCAAAGAAGCCTTCAATCTTTTCGTTCACACCACCAATAGCCTGCACTTCTCCATGCTGGTTCATGGAGCCGGTTACTGCCCATGACTGTTTGATGGGAACATCTGTCAGGGAAGATAGCAGGCAGCACAGTTCTGCCAGAGAGGCACTGTCACCGTCGATATAACCGTAAGACTGTTCCATCGCCAGACTGGCTGAGATGGCCAGAGGGAATTTCTGGGCATATTTAGCGCCCAGATAACCGGTAAGAATCATCACTCCTTTGGAGTGAATCGCCTGGCCAAGCTGTACTTCCCGCTCAATATCGACAATACCCTGAGAGCCAGGGTAAACGGCTGCGGTAATTCGGGCAGGAGAACCAAAGCTGGTATCGCCAATAGAAAGAACAGTCAGGCCATTAATCTTGCCAACGGCTTCGCCTTCGGTATCAATCAGCACACTACCTTCCAGCATCTCTTTCAGAATTTCTTTGCTGACCCGGTTGGTGCGCTCCGCCTTGGCTTCCAGCGCTTTATCTACATGATTGTGGGTGATCTTGCGACTACGACTGTCCCGGCGAATAAAGTCGGCCTCTGCCAACAGGTCAAACAGATCGCCAATATGGGCAGAAAGGTGAGACTTGTGCTCAGCCATTCGTGAACTTTGCTCGACCATGCGAGCCACAGCCTGCGCTGTGAGAGCAGGGTAACCTTCATCACTTGCTCTGGTATGCAGCAGACGGGCAAAAGCAGAAATGGTTTCTGGCGTGCGTTCCAGATGACCATCGAAATCTACCAGAACCCGGAACATCTCATGGAAGTCAGCATCCAGTTCCTGCAGGAGGTAGTAAATCTGTCGGGAACCCAAAAGAACAATCTTTACATCCAGAGGAATATTCTCAGGGTTCAGGGTAATGGTATTCACCAGCCCCATTTCACTGGCAGGAGATTCAATCTTTAGTTGTTTCTCCTTCATGGCCCGCTTTAGTGCTTCCCAGACAAAAGGTTCTTCCAGAAGCTTGGCAGCTTCCAGAACCAGGTAGCCGCCATTGGCCTGATGCAGGCTGCCTGGGCAGATTTGACGATAGCTGGTTAACAAAGCACCCATTTCGGTCGTGTATTCAATACGGCCAAACAGGTTGCGGTAACTGGGGTGTGTTTCAAAAATAACCGGTGCATGATCATCATTTTTGTGAGCGACAACAACGTTAGGAACATACATATCCCGAAGCAGGTTGCGTTTGCCGGCATCTTCCTTGAATTCAATGCCGCGCTCATCGGCAAGGTGCTCCACTACCGTTTTGTGAAGGTCGGTTTTCATTGCCTCAAGGTATTCAGAAACTCCGGCATAGCGGCCGTAGCTTTTCTGCACAGGCTTGAGCAGAGGTTCAAGGGCTTTATCTATAGCCTGATAGTTCAGCAGACGCAGTTCTTCACTGGACTCGCGCTTCCATTGAGGGAGCTCTGACAGTTCTTCGTTTAGAAGGGTTTCCAGTGCTGCAATATCTTTATTGAATTTGTTGCGCTTACGGTCAGGCAGCTGGGCGAACTCTGTTTCGTCCATGGGCTTGCCTTCGTGCATGGGGGCGAAGGTCAGGGAGCCTTGCTCCCGGAAAAGGCAGATATTTCGGCGAATACCTTCCTGTTCTACAACTTCGATCGCCTTGTCGTAACTCTTATTAAACTTGCGCTCTATAAGACTTTTTTTCTGCTGGTAAGATGGGCTTTCAAATGCAGCAGGAAAAGTATCCATCAGCTCATCAACCAGATGAGTGAAGTCTTTTTGAAGCTCTGTTCCCGTGCCTACAGGGAGACGAAGAACTAAAGGTTCCCGGGCATTATCAAAGTTATTCACATAAGCCCAATCCTCCGGGGCTGCCATCCCCTCGGCTTCACCTTGTAGATAATGACGTACGTAGGAGGTTCTTCCGGTTCCAGAATCTCCCATTACATAAATATTGTATCCAGCCCGCTGCATGGACACACCAAAGCGCAGGGCTGTTACCGCTCGCTCCTGCCCGAGAATGCCAGCGAATGCTTCCAGTTCATCAGTACTCTTGAAGCCCAGCTCTTTCACTGGCTGGCGGGCAGTCAACTGGGTGACTGGAACTCTGGTTTTATTGACTGCGGTTGACATTAATGTCTTTTATCCCTTGTCCGTGACGTCCTGAGTGATACCCAAAATAAGGTAACTCAAAGATAACAGAAAACTCTGCAGGATATGCCCGTAAAGATTTCAGAATCTGGCCTTTCTTAAGAATAAGGGAGGTTGGTGAAAATTCCTGCCTTGGCTTACCACCTTCATACAGAAACATTTCTATCACGTTTGCGGGGAACAAACCCTTACATATCACTGTCACAGAGTCCGCTGCATGATGAACTTGCGAGCGTAGAAATAAACGCTAAGTTTTATAGGATTTGAAGGGTTCAGCTAATAAAAATCGGATCTGTGATAGATGATAACAATTGAAAATCTGCAAAAGGCCTTCGATGGGGTTGTCGCCATCGATGGTATCAGCCTTAACGTGAGCCCGGGGGAAGTCCTCGGTTTTCTCGGTCCGAATGGGGCGGGTAAATCAACCACCATGAAAATGATTACCGGGTTTATTAAGCCTTCCAGTGGGCGGGTTACACTGTTTGACCACAATGTGCAGTCGGACCCTGTCAAAGCCAAAGAGTTGATCGGCTATTTGCCTGAAGGTGCACCCGCTTATGGTGATATGACCGCGATTCAGTTTCTTTCTTTTATTGCAGACATTCGTGGAATAAAAAAACCAGTCAAAGAGCAGCGTATTCAAGAAGTCGTGCGGCTGTTGGATTTGGGTGCTGTATCTGGCAGGCCGATTGATACTTTGTCCAAAGGTTACAAGCGACGTGTAGGGATTGCTCAGGCCATTCTTCATGACCCGAAAATCCTGATTCTTGATGAACCTACAGATGGTCTTGATCCTAACCAAAAGCATCAGGTGCGTGAGCTGATACGTAGTTTGGCGAAAGACAAAATCGTCATTGTTTCTACTCATATTCTTGAAGAAGTTACGGCAGTTTGTACCCGGGCGGTGGTTATTGCCAAAGGGCGTGTTCTTGCTGATGCGACACCTTCAGAGCTTGAGAGCCAGTCCCGCTATCATCGTGCGGTCACTCTTATGCTTGACCAAGTCAATGAAAACGAGGCACTGGAAATTTTCAGTTCGCTGGCAGGAGTTTCTGCTGTTGAGGTCAGTCCTGACCACACTGGGCGTTACACATTATTGCCTCAAACTGATGTTGATTTGTTGCCTCTTGTTCATGAATTAACCCAGCAGAGGGGTTGGGTTGTAGATGAAATCTTTAAGGAGCGTGGGCGCCTGGATGATGTGTTCCGCGAGCTTACATCCAATAACCAGAAAGAAAATAGAAGGGAGGTGGCCTGATGAACCAGATAGCAGTGATCTTTCGTCGGGAGCTGGGGAGTTATTTTTCCACACCTCTGGCTTATGTTTTTATCGTGATGTTTTTGATTCTGACCGGAGTATTTACATTTTACCTGGGGGGATTCTATGAACGGCGGCAAGCTGATCTGGTTCCGTTTTTTACTTTTCACCCCTGGCTTTATCTGTTTTTAATTCCTGCCGTAAGTATGCGCTTATGGGCAGAGGAACGGAAAACTGGAACTCTTGAACTCCTGCTTACTTTGCCGGTTTCTTTAAAAACGACTGTTCTCGGAAAGTTTCTGGCGGCTTGGGCATTTACAGGTATAGCTCTGGCTTTGACCTTTCCAATCTGGCTGACAGTCAACTATTTGGGAAGCCCGGATAACGGGGTGATTTTCGCGGGATATATCGGCAGTTGGCTAATGGCTGGTGGCTTTCTTGCCATTGGTTCATGTCTTTCAGCCGCAACGAATAATCAGGTTATCGCTTTTATTCTTACGGTTGTTGTTTGTTTTTTGTTTGTTGTAGCCGGGTTTCCTCTGGTGCTTGAAGCATTCCAGAAATGGGCTCCAGCCATGTTTGTAGATGCCATAGCCGGACTGAGTTTTCTCACTCATTTTGACGCTGTGAGTCGAGGTGTTTTAGACCTTCGGGACCTTCTCTATTTTCTGATAATGATTGGCAGTTGGCTGGTAGCAACTGCGGTTGTCATTGATATGAAGAAAGCTGACTGAGGAGGCCAAACTATGAGTTCAAAATTGTTTTCTAAAACTGGCCTGATTATTCTGGCTATTGTGGCATTGGGGTTAACTGTGCTGGTGACCTCATTGTTTCGCGGAGCACGTGTCGACCTGACTCAGGATAACCTTTACACCCTTTCCCAAGGGACTGAAAATATCCTGCAAAGCCTGTCAGAGCCGATCACGTTAAAGTTCTATTTCTCCAAAAACCAAACGGAAGGTATGCCTCCTATACGTAACTATGCACGCAGAGTGCAGGAGTTGTTGCAGGAGTATGTTCAGCTTTCTAATGGTCGAGTTGAATTGGAGATTATTGATCCTGAACCTTTCTCGGAACAGGAGGATGAAGCCGCTGGTTATGGCTTGCAGGCTATTCCTGTTTCCCGTGCAGGGCAGACTGCGTATTTGGGGCTGGTTGCATTAGGTTCAGAGGAAAAAAAATCTGAGAAAAATAATGATTCAGAAGAAAAGCCCAATCGTAAAACAGAAGTGATTAGTTTTCTTTCACCTGACAAAGAACGTTTTCTTGAGCATGACATCAGTAATCTTGTTTATAGTGCAAGCCGAACCAGCAAGCCCAAGTTAGCAATGATCAGTGCGCTGCCAGTCAATGGTGGAGGCTACAATATGGCAACCCGCCAGCCAAATCAGCCCTGGATGAGTGTCTCCCAGCTGGAGAAACTCTATGAAGTGCAGAGTCTGGCTTCAGATGTGAAAGAGATTCCTCAGGATGTTACCCTTCTGATTCTTATCCTGCCGGAACTGACTCCGGAAGCTCGATACGCTGTGGATCAATATGTTTTGCGTGGTGGTCACGCTCTTATATTTCTTGATCCTTACGCTGAAGCGGCAGGCAGTGGTGGCATGCCGGGAATGGAAGCCAATATGCAATTTTCCTATCTGGAAGGTTTGCTAAGTGCCTGGGGCGTTGAAATGGTTAAGGATCGTTTTGTCGCTGATGATAAGTATGCACTTTCAGTCGGCAGTGGCATGGGGCGCCCGGTGCGACACCTCGGCATTCTCGGTTATGGGAAAGATAATTTTAATTCCCAAGATGTTGTCACGGGCAACCTGAAAACGGTGAATTTTGCCAGTGCTGGAGCATTAAGGCTGAAAGAAGGCGCCAGTGTTACATTCGAACCTTTGTTGGAATCCAGTACTGAGTCAGCACTTCTTGATGCGTCACAGTTACCAATGATGTTTGATCCCAAAGTTCTGTTTAAAGAGTTCAAACCAGCGGGGGAAAGGTACACGTTGGCTGCCCGTATTTCAGGACATGTGAAAACAGCTTTTCCTGGTGGGATGCCTGTACCTGAACCAAGTAATTCTGAAACTGATGATGTGATGGCTGGAGATGCCGGGCAGGAAGAGCAGCAAGAAAAAGTGGGAAAGACATTGCCTGCCCAAATCATGGTTTCTGAAAAATCAGTGAACATTATTCTGGTATCAGATACTGATGTTCTTTCCAATAGACTGTGGGTTCAGGTTTCACAATTCTTTGGGCAGCAGATTGCTAACCCCTTTGCCAACAACGGCGATATGTTTATCAATATGGCTGACAATATGGCTGGCAACGCAGATTTGATCAGCATTCGTAGCCAGGGGCAGTTCTCAAGACCTCTTACCAGAGTTGATGAACTGGAGCGTCAGGCTCAGGCTCGTTTCCTGAAAACCGAAGAAGAACTGAACCAGCAACTGCAAGCAACAGAAAGCAGGCTGCTGGAACTGCAAATGAAGAAACAGGGTAAGGATGCTCTGGTTATGAATGAAGAACAGGCGCAGGAGCTAGAGAAGTTTAAGCAGGAAAAACTGCGTATTCGTAAAGAGTTGCGAGATGTACAGCTACAGCTGAATCAGGAAATTGACCGCTTAGGTGCAGAGCTTAAATTGATCAATATATTGCTGGTTCCCGCCGTTCTAACCCTATTTGCGTTGTTCTGGAGAATGAGAAGACGCAGAACTTATAGTCACTAGGTTGTTTACTTATCTAAGAAAAAGCCGCTTTGGGTTTAACCTGAAGCGGCTTTTTCTTTGAGGTGACGATATTGGTTTACAGCCAGCCTTTTACCTTGAAGGTAAAGTATGTTCCCAGACCGCTCACCACCATTAAACCTATTGCCAGAGGGTAGCCATATTCCCATCTTAATTCCGGCATAAGATGAAAGTTCATTCCGTAGCTGCTGGCTATAAGGGTTGGTGGCATAAAGACCGTGGCCATTACCGAGAATATTTTGATGATCTTGTTTTGCTCAAGATTGATAAAACCCATCACAGCTTCCTGTAGGAAGTTGATTTTATCGAACAGGAATGCGGTATGGGGGAGCAGAGAGTCGATGTCTCGAAGCATCTCCATAATTTCCTGCTGGTGGTGGTCAGCCATACGAATACGGCGGTTACGCACCAGATAACGCAGAGAGCGCTGGCTATCCAGAAGACTCAAACGAATCTTACCGTTCAAATCTTCTTGGAGGGCAATATCCTTTAACGCCTGATCACGGGTTTCATCATTGGTATCTTCTCGCAAGGTCATCTCACTGATGCCTTCCAGACTTTCATAAACTTCTTCTAAAAGGTCAGCAAGATAATCAACTTTCGAAGTAAACAGTGCGGTTAAGATCACCATGGGAGAGTCCAGCTCGAAATGCTGACGTTTCAGGTAGTTACGAACCAGCCGGAATAAGCCAACCTCTTCATCGCGAAGGGTCACCAGAAGGTGAGGGCGCAGGTTGAAGGATACACTGGTATTACGAACTTCCTTGCCTGAGCGGTGAGGGAAAAAGCTGGTGATATGAAGACCGTCTTTGTCCTGATAGAAGCGGGATGTTGCTTCAATTTCGTTCAAGTCTTCACTGTCCGGGACTTCTTCCACATAATAACTGTCCAACCATTTTCGCTCCTCGTCCGACGGTTCCACCACATCCAGCCATACTGTATCACCAGGCAATGAATCATTCAGGCCCAGTTGGTTGATTTCGATACGGTTGTCTTGGAGTTGGTAGGCGGTGATCATGCGAAAGGCGGCCCCCGGAGAAAAGAGGTGAAAGGAGGATAATCCGCAATTCTACCACAGGAGCATAAAAAAACAGTTTCTATTAGTTACAAGGAAACGTGTTTCTATTAGGGTGTGTTCATAATGAAATATCGCACTCAGCATTCCCAAAAGTTTTCAGGGCTCGGCGCAGCGCTGAGTTCGATGCCTGATTGAGAACGCCCCTAGTGAATAAACCCTTCTTCTCTCATGATTTGATCGCGAACCAGCCCCAGTATCTGGCCTGTTAGATTGAACCCTGTATCATCGCCATTGTTACCCCAGAACCGATCATTAGCCGTGTCTTCAATAATTACGCAAGGATAAGTGGCCATAAGTTTGGCTTTCAAATCTTGGTTTGTTTTGAATTTAGCGTAAATAGCTTTGTACATTACGTGATGGCTGTTTCTGTGCCATTTAGCCGGATCAACCAAGTGATAGTAGGGGCCTCCCGGTTTCCCTGCATTGGACGCATCCCTACCCCACTGTGCCTGAAGAATTGCCTGCCGGGCTTGCTGAACCTGAACTGGGTTTGCATCATCCCTTAAAGCCAGAACATACTTCTGGTGCTGGAAATAGTGCTCCACACTCTTGTACGGATAACCATCAATCATTATAAATACCGGCTGTCTCTGGGGCATATGAACGTAGGTGTTGGTGAGATAGTGAGTGTCTTTATTAAAGCGTCGATCGTAGAAACGGACACAACCATTAGTCGACTGTATTTGGTTATTGTTTATCTTGCCTTGAAGTTGTGGGTGAGTTCCTTGGAGATTTAACATCCCAGTAACAACTTCATAGTTTGTTGGTTCTACATATGTTGGCCGTACTATGCCATCAGCGTGTTTGACCGGTATGACATAACTTATATTTGGGCCATTAAAAGTCTGATTCCTGACCGGGGCAACTCTTTCTATCTGCTGGGGCTTGGGTTGTGGTTTCGGTGATGAATGTAACGCCGGTGTTCGTTTTGATGGTGTAGACGGTGTTGCCGAAGTTGCAGTTGCTGCTGTCGGGGTTGCTACTGGTGTCGGTGCAGTCGCTGTTGCTGCTACCGGGGCTGCTAGTGTCGGTGCAGTCGCTGTCGCAGATGTCGGTGCTGGCGTTGACTTGTAGGCTGGGCACTTAACGCCAATAGCTTTACTCCATTCCGGGTTCGGCGGTAGATAGTTTGCCACTCGTCTTTGCTGGATAAAATCGTGAAGTGCCTTTACTTCAGGCATCTGGCATTCCTGCATAAACCTAAGCATCTGGCTGATAAGCGGCTGATTATGGTTATTATCAGGGCACCCTGGGAACGGCAGCCATCGGAGGTATTTTTTGCTTTGGCTTTTATCTAGTATGAACTTGCCATCTTTGAGAGTAATCCCCCAGTGGTTCAACATCTGTTTGATCATCAGGTGAGTGTTTTGTCGTATTCCCGGATGTGTTTGTACAGCGTTCACCATTTCTGGGGTGAGTAGAGGAGCCTTTAAATGGTTGCGACTGATATGAGTCTTTGGGAAGTACCACTGAATAAAGTGGCGATTGTTCTCCAACTCTGATTCAGAGGCTTGTAGCATTTTTCGCAAGCTGAGTGGGCAACCAGTATCTTTAGGTTCTTGTCCAGAAATAAAGCCCAGCCATTGACGGCTTCTCTTCACCATGTGTTGCTTATGGCGTTGTGTTTTTTTGGCTCTATGCCGTCTTGGGCGATGTCGGAAAGAATGGAGAGATGTGCCGCGACGAAAGCTGCGATGGGGGCGATGTTCTGAAATGACTGTATGAGGTACCGGTTTTGCAATCATGTCCAGAAGGTTTTTGCTTTGATCTGTCGCTGGCTGTTGTTGGAGCTGCTCCAGTAACTGAGCTTGGTGCCTTTCGGCATGATATCTTTTGGCCTCTCTGTTGGTGCAGGTGTAGACCTTACCTCTTTTTCTCCAGACAATAAGGCCAGTGCTTGTTTCCAGGCGAGTCCCTTTCTTGCCCTGGCCGAGACGGTAATCCTCAGGATGCTGTTTGATATCTTTAATCAGGCGCCCTACTGGGTGCCCATGAATTCGCCGTGAAGCATCCATAGTCCCTTACCCGCTATTCATATTTATCCTTATTTAATATAAATACGATAGTCTGTTAATCCTCTGACAAGGTGGTAAGCTGGACTAACAGTCGCAGGGAAGCAGTGGCTGATGATAACAATATTAAGGGATTGAGACGTTTAGCCATGAGTGATACCGATATCGGCCATCAGTCGGCCGGGCAACTATCTGGTGAAGCCGTTCAAGGGGCTTCTGATCAAGACAAAATCGCCAGCCTGCAGAGTGAAGTATCTGAATTGCGAGCTCGTCTGGCCAATTATGAATTTCATCTGGAAGACGGGCAAAGCGGTATTGAAGGCGCTGGTACCGGACTGTTTACTCACAGCTTTATTCCAACGGGCCGGGTCGTGGGTGAATATACCGGGGTAAAATCCTACCGCCTGCTGGTTCCGGCAACTGGCCGTTATATTATGTGGCAGAAAGATGATCAGGGAATGCCTCATTTCCTGAATCAGGACACTTATATTCTTTGGCTGGTGGATGAAGATGAAGACGACGATATCCCTTGGTGCGGGGAATATCCGGATCTCGAAATGGGAATAGATGGGGCTGATAATGAAAGCCCCATGCGTTTTGCCAATAGTAATGATGATCCCAATCTGGAAATGTTTGTGACCGAAGATCATCACGTCATGGCTATTTCTCTCAGGGATATTGAACCAGGTGAAGAGCTGTTCTGGGATTATCACCCCGGCAGAGATAAAGATTTTGCGGTGAATCCAGACCATATTGAAACTGATTTGGAAAAGTTTGTGACCGTCGATGCCAATGGCTGGGTTCGGTTGACGGAGCAGGCTTTACAGATTCCTCAAAAACGGGGTGGGAAAAAACGTAAAAAGCACCGTAAAAAATAACGTTCTTCTGAATCTTCTTGCGGCCCGGTTTTACCGGGCCGTGCTATATGCCAATTCTATCCATTCCAGCCGCATCTGCTGTCCATACTTGCAAGTCGTTAGTATGTGGAGTGGCCCCGGGATAAAACCAACGTGTAGTTCGATAAAATACAATCCTCTCCTCCTCAGGAAGAAGAAAGTGTAGGCGTAAAATCTGTAGCTGGTTTTCAGGGGGTAGCTGTAGTCAGGAGAATAGGAGACTGAGGCAGGACACGACTACACCGAATGCCAAAGTGGGCCAGAATAACCAGCCACCGGGAAGGCGAGTAAGGGTTCTATTCTGGCGCAACTTGCTGAGAATCATGGTCGGCAGAAGAATAGCCAGAACAGCAAGAGCCAAAGCTGCGTAACTGAGTGCTATAACAAAGGCGTCGGGGATCAGCAGGGCGATAGCCAGCGGCGGCAGGTAAACAAGGAAAGCTGTTTTCAGTCGAGAGCTGGAAGCGGTTGCTGAGTGCACAAAATCAAAAAGGCCAAGGGCTACTCCAAGAAAAGAAGTAATCAGTGCCAGATCAGTAAAAATATGCAGCGCCGTTGTCAGGCATGAACTCTTATTGTGTGAGAGCGCTTGAACCAGTTCTGATACAGATCCGTTTTCAGAAATGCTGGCCAAAGTGGAATCATTCAATTGCCCTAGAGCTATAGCCAGCCAGATCAAGTAAATCAGCAGTGGTAAAAAACTGCCCAACAGGAATATTTTTCTCAGTAATTTTTTTCTTGGGCCAACATAAGCAATCAGGCTGGGAATGCTACCGTGGTAACCGAAAGAGGTAAAAATGACCGGTAGGATCACAAACCCCTGCCAGGGCGAGTTGGGTAGTGATTGCAGTTTTTGAAAAGAAGTTCCCGGAGACAGAAAGACCAAAGCAACCAAAAAAGCCAGAAGCATGAACAGGAACAGCAGGCGGTTGCAGATATCCACATAGCGTATTCCCGCTGCAGCCATGGTGCCGAAAATCAGGGCAAACAACACTATGCCAAGTTGGTTCTCAGGAATGCTATCGGGAGCAATAAAGGAGATATATTGGCTTAACTGAGCTCCGCCACCGGCAATATAAGCAGCCAGTAAAGCGTAAAACAGAAACAACATGGCTGATACCGCTATCAGGCGTCCTGCTCCTCCCAGTGTTTCTGTTGCCATAACAAACAGGCTGCAACCCGGCTTAATGGCTAGATTGGCCTCCAGGGTGAACAATGCTGCGATAGCCATCAGCCCCCATGTCAGCAACATCAACAAAGCCATTAAACCAAAGCCCAGACCGTGGGAAATAATAGGCAAAGCCAACATGCCGGCACCAATGGTGGTTCCGGCAACAATCAGGGTGGCACCGATAGGAGGGGATGGTTTCAACATATACAACAGCATAGAGAAGAAAGCCTGTGCTGGTGGAGATAAATCGTAGATAGGTGGGAATTCCTTTCCTATCCTGTTGAACATCACGGATTGAATATTCAGGCTTATCCTATGATCGAAAGGATTCGACTTTTCATTGCCGCTGTATTTCTGGGTTTTGGCTCACTTCTAAGCAGCATTGCCCCGGCAGAAGAGATTAAACGCCTCCCTGGTACACCCTACCACTGCAGCCCACAAGATTATTGCCCGTAAGGTCTGTGAACTGATGAAGGCTAACGGTTATAGCTGTGGTCAATAAATTTATTATGTTGGAGGCGTTTCGCCAATAATGATGGCTGGCCCCAGTACCTTGGGGCCGGTCCCCAGAAACTGGATTTCGATCACCGCCAGCACCCGCGCCAGAATTTCCCGAATCTGATTGCTGAAATCAGTTAACAGAAGCTCCCCTTTGGCATTAAAGGCTATGGCATTAATATTGTTTTGATGAGCAATAAAAAGGGCTCTCTCGTTCTGGAACTTCTGGGAGATAATGGTGAAAGAAGTCTGCCCGAAAACATCCCTTGCCCTAAGGATGGAATCAAGGGTGCGAAAACCAGCGTAATCCCGATAAATTACCGATGGTGGGATGCCCAGTCTGATCAGGTCTCGGCGCATTCTGGTGGGTTCATCATACCAGCGGGTTCCGTTATCACCGCTTACTAAAACATAATTGATACGCTTTTCTTTCACCAGCTGGGCAACAGCTTCCATTCTGCGCCGGTAGTGGCCATTGGGTTTTCCCTGAGAGGTGTAACGACTGGTTCCCAGAACAACACCAACGTTGTTGATCGGAAGATCATCGGGGGAATCATAAATATAAGGAGCGGCTTGACGGGCAACCAGCTGGTAACAGAACACAATACCGACACAGGTTGCTGCTATTAGCAGACCTGCCGTGATAAGTGTTTGTTTACGGTAAAGCCAGCCGGGCATACCTATCTCTGATCTTGTGAAAGCAATACCTAGCCTACCGTTGAGAGCTGTGATTAGTAAAGTTGCGATATGTCACAGTTTGAACCTTCCTGTGCAAAACTGCCCTGATAACTTTAGGGCAGTTTTGTAAAAGACTCCCCCCAGCAATTTCGCACACTTTCACATACCCAACAGTCTGGTATTGGTCAACGATCTTCATAGCCTCAATGGCCGGAAAGAGCTGGAATTCGTTCCTCTATTTTCTTCACGCGACGCCGAAACAGCGTGACAAAGCGCACTACAATTGCACTGCTGATTCCTGGATGGCCGTGACACACCTCCCCGCAGCGCCAAAGCATCTTTGGATAAAACTGATGCTCTGTTGCAAAAGCTGAACGCCGGTCGTGTTGCTGTAAGTATTCGGTGATCCCATAGTTTCCCACATAGACATCCTGTGACGACTATATTGTCCTCATGGCATTACCACCTTCACTTTCTGTTAAGAAGACTCCTTTTTCTCAAGTTCAAATCACCATGAGTAAGGAGGAGTTAATTGCTCTGAAATGTCAGATTGCAGCGCTGGGAGCGCGAGGAAGAAGCCCTGAACCTGATGACTGCTGGCGAATGCGCACACACTGCTACAACTGCAGTAGAAGATCTGGAAGCGGTTTACAGCCGTGATGAGAATGATGAGTTTGTCAAAGCAACCTGTATCGTACCGGAAGGTAAATCACCAGCGGTAATGAGCGATGGCGACGCGGTTGTCTTTATGAACTTCCGTACTGACCGTGCTCGCCAGCTGTCCCGCGTATTTGCTGCTGATGCCTTCAACGGCTTTACCTGCAAGCAACGCCCTGCTCCGGCCGGTTTTGTTATGCTGACCCGTTACGCTGAAAGTATTCCTGCTCCCTGCGCTTTCCCGCCTGCCACACTGCTTAACACCATGGGCGAATATATGGCAAGCTGGGCAAAACCCTACTGCGTATTGCAGAGACCGAGAGGTATGCTCACATCACCTTTTTCTTCAGTGGTGGCCAACTGCCGGATATTAATCCGACCCTGCTGTCTCTGGTGGAATTAGAACAGCCGGAAGAGATGACTGGTCACAGCCTGATCTGATCAGTGACCTGGCCCGCCATCAAGGTAGTGGCCGACCTGCTGGCCACTACCTTACACCCAACTATTAATCTTTATAACCTCGATAACACAGGACCTTCCACTCGCAGGCATGGTTAACACCAGTGTATCCAAATCATTAGATAATTTTTGGTATGTTACTTTATGCCCATTGTCCCTTGCATATTGATTCAGTGTTACTTGGGAAACCCAGAAAATTGGTTTGTCCCGAGGCCAGTGTTGCAATGCATTTACAACTTCCGGCACTGGTGAAGTGACAAGAAGAATATCGTGATCACATGAATATCGTTTGATACTTTCAACGGCATCACTCATCTCAACATGGTGAGCTGTAGCGATAGAGATATACCCCTTTCCCAATTCCTCAGATATTTGACCTTCAACGGTTGTCACTGGTCTGGTGAAAGCACATTGTTCCTTATCTTGAGGTACTTCCTCTGGAATTCTTTGCTCAGATTGTGCCTGAGGAACAATTTCCTCTCTCTCAACCATGTCCTTGACCATAGATATTAATGCCTCTTTTGAATCAGTGGCTTTTACGGAAACTGCTGAAATATTCTTTTGTGTATTACCACGGTGAGCTAGAGCTGAAGCCCACCATCCAGTACCAGCCCCAATTTCAAGAATTTGACAGAAATTTTTTGTTCTCAACCATTTTCTTATATAAGTTCCTATAGATTTATTTACAGGAGTAAAAAACTGAGAAGAACAAATATATTTGACAAACAATCCCGCTAACTGCGCCTTGTTTTGCACCTTTTTCAGTTGACTTTGATCTTTAGGGTTGAAAGGAGCGGTAGTGTATGTCCATCCCTCCGCTCCAAAACCCAGATAACATCGGATTAATCTAAAGTCAGGTAGTTCATCTGGAACCTTAAAGAAGAATAACTGGTCAAACATACTTCCCAGCCTGCTAAACTGTTCTTTCTCTTCTGAACTTGAAGAGTTCCCTGCCATGTTCCTGCACAACTTAACGAGAAGTGATTTTTCCTGATCGACAGAAGGAGCTTCTCCTAGCGAAAATAACTGTTGTTCCTCAAGAGAAAGAGATGAAAGGGGAATTATGGTTTCTTTCTCTTCCCTGACTCGCCTGTTTGGCAGAGCAGTGTCCGGTGTAGCAAATGCTCCTCCTTTTTCTGCCACTCTAGGAAGATGCTGCCCTGCAATTCTAACTGCCCCAGCCTCGTGCTGTTTACTCTTCGTTCTTTGAACCCAATCATGATTACGGTTTGAACCGCCTGAATCTGCTACCCCTTTTGTAGATAATGGTGAAGCCACAATAACCTCCTAAAAAATGTTTTGGAGTAAATTCTGACTTAATATCCCAACAAAGATTCCCTGCTGGGTACTCCTCTTGACCTCTTTGTTAGTTCAACAAAGAACTTCTTACCAATGTTTAACGTCACCAATATTTAACGTCACCAATATTTAACGTCACAAAAATTTAGAGCTGAATGTCATTAACAGATTCAACCTTTATGGAAGATGGCTTCTGTTCTCTCAGGCGCCGCTCCAGAAGATCTGCTATTGAAGATCCTGCTTTTTTTTCAGGTTGCGGGATATGTTCGGGAGGATTATCAAGCTGGCGGTGAAGCGCATTAAGAAAAGTCGTTTCATCATCCACTGTGCGAACCCGCCCTCTCTCGATAATATCGGCTTGCTCCTTAGGGCGGACAAAAATGACTGGTATCCCGATCTGTGCGGACATCCAACCAACAGTCGATCTGTGACTCACAACAACCTGAGCCAGAGTCGCAACCCGAACAGTTGGAGTGTTGGTGATCGTTCTCAAAGGGGTATGGTCATTGTTGGTGGTAACTGGTGAAATCAGGGTTCTTGGGTGAGGTGTGAACACCCACTGCAAATCTTCCCTGAGAGCTGCCGCAGACGTGATAACTTCAAGGCTACGCTGAAAATCATCACCATAACCTCCCGCTACCAAAACTACAGGCCTGTCATCCAGGTTCAGGCTTTGCGCAAGCAGTTGGCGGTCTTCTCGCTCAAAGGTTTCTTGCCACTCTTGAAGAGCTGGGTGATAAACAAGGGACACTTCTCCTGATCGGGTGGTTTTATCGGGAAAGCTTCTTTTCACCAGATTAGTGGTCACTAGTAACTGTTCAACAGTCGGGTTGTAATCAAGCCATGGTTTTACCCAGTTTTGCCCGCCTGGTGGCTCCATGTTGTCGTAAAAAGCTATGGTCCATGCTCCCTGCTGCCACCACTGCTGAACGAGTTGGGCCTGTATGCTGTGAGCCATTCCGGACAGAACAATTTGGGGTGAAAGTTTCTCGGTTAATAATGCAGCGTCTTTTTCTGGCAGGGTGGTATAGCGATTATTCTGCCATTCCCTGAGTTGTTCGGGTGAAGCACTGGCATTAAGCAGGGTGGTATTAGGGGTGTTCTTAAACAATGCGGTGGCAGGGCCAAAAGCAATCAGGTGCCAGTTAATATTCTTTTCATCCAGCTCGGGTAATAAAGAACGAAAAGCCCGACCGTCACCGTTATCGTAAGCAATAAGCAAAACATCAATCGCCTGAGATGGTGGGGCAGAGGTTGTAGTGTTTTTACGAAGAGCACACCCTGTGAGCAGCAGAATGACACACAGGGTGATTAACAATAACGGGTCAACGCTGATAGAAGACTGAGGCATTTGGAAATTCTTGTTCGTACTATCGCCTCAGTCTAGCAGTTAACACATTACATTTTGGTAAGCAGTACGCCACTTTCCATATGGTCGGTATAAGGGAACTGATCAAAGAGAGCCAGCTTTTCGACCTTGTGGGTTTGGGTCAGGGTTTTCAGGTTTTCTTTGAGGGTGTTCGGGTTGCAGGACACATAAACGATACGATCAAAACGCTGAACCAAAGCTTCAGTATCTGGATCAAGGCCGGCACGGGGAGGGTCAACAAAAATAGTACTGAAGTTGTAGCTATCTAAGTCTACATGGCTGAGTCGGCGGAATGGGCGTTCGCGGTTCAGTGCCTGGGTAAATTCTTCGCTGGACATGCGGGCAATAGTGACATTATCCACAGCATTCATTTCAAAGTTCTTTTGAGCAGAGTTAACCGAAGATTTGGAGATCTCAGTTGCGAGAACCCGATCAAAGTTACTCGCCAGTACACAGGTAAAGTTACCGTTACCACAGTACAATTCGACCAAGTCACCTTCACTGCCACGGGTTGCTTCTTCTGCCCAGCCAAGCATCTTCTCATTGATGCCAGCATTGGGTTGGGTAAAGCTGTTCTCAACCTGATTATAACGCCACAGGCGGCCACCAACGTTGAGTTCTTCTGTGACCCAGTCTTTTTCCAGTAAAAGCTTTTGTTTACGGGCACGACCAATAATATCGATGCCAAACTGCTCGCGAAGGGGGCGAACAGCTGCCTGCCATTGGTCATCTAGTTGCTTGTGGTAAATCAGAGAAACCAGTGCCTCACCGGTTTGGGTGGTGAGAAATTCAAGCTGAAAGAGTTTGCGGCGCAGAATTTCCTTTTCACGCAGAGCCTGCATCAAAGGCATCATCAGCTCGTTGATGCGTGTTGAGCCAACAGGAAACTCTGTGACAGAGACCCGTTCCCGGGTCAGCTGGTCAAACATGATGTAGTGAGACTGGTCATCTTCGTGCCAGATGCGGAACTCGGCCCGCATGCGGAAGTGCTCAGGAGCGGATGGGAAGACTTCCAGCTCCGGAGCGTTGAATTCGCCCATCAGCTGCTGGAGGCGGTCAGCCTTCTCAGCTAGCAGTGATTCGTAACGTTCGGGAAAAGTCGTACCAATGGACATCCGGTCAAATTACCTGTTAAGCCTTTTTGAAAGGCAGCGGATAATACGACTAACGGGTGCCGAAGACTACCATGGTTTTCCCTTTCACAGAGACGATACCCTCATCTTCCAGGTTTTTTAACACCCTGCCGACCATTTCTCGGGAGCAACCAACGATACGACCGATTTCCTGACGGGTAACACGAATCTGCATGCCGTCCGGATGGGTCATGGCATCTGGCTGTTCACAAAGATCAAGAAGGGTTCTGGCCACACGGCCAGTCACATCAAGAAATGCCAAGTCACTGACTTTACGTGTTGTTATCTGCAGTCGTTTAGCGATCTGTTTGCTGATCTCAAAGAGAATGTCGGGAATGTCTCGGGCGAGCTCCCGAGCTCGAGAGTAGCTGATTTCTGCTATTTCACAATGAACCCGCGCCCTGATCCATGCTGAACGCTTGGTATCAATATTGTTCAGGAACAGACCCAGTTCCCCGAAAAAGTCTCCGCGGTTGAGGTAGGTAATAATAATTTCACGACCGTCGTCGTCTTCAACAAAGACGGTCACAGAGCCGTCTACGATGTAATAAAGGGTGTCTGCAGCATCGCCAGCGCTAATAATATTGGTGCGAGCGCGATAATGGTGAATATGACAATGCTTAAGAAATCGCTCTGTACGTTCTTTTTGCTCGACAGGTATATGTCGGGTTCGTACTACCATAGGTGACATTCCGTTACTGTTGGAATTTTTAAGGCCATATCCCGGCGTTTCTTTTTTTGTGTTATTAACACTTAATCTGTTTTTAGCTCAAGTGTCGAGTCTTGTGCTCTGATAGACGCTCTAAATGAGATACATTTCTCAAGTAGGCGACTTCTTCAGCGGTAGTGTAAATGAAATACAGTCCCCCTGAACAGGTTGTCTCTGTGAATGTATAATCGGTGAACTTGTCATTCGATTAAATGACATACTACATCTAATTTTTAACTATCCGGTACTTCTTGCCTGGCAGGTGGGAATTATTGGGTGGTGCTGAAAGAGAGAAAGCATGAAAGCTCAGGTGAAATGGATTGATGGCATGCGATTCGCCGGCATGTCTGGCAGTGGCCACAGTATTATGATGGACACATCCAGCAAGCACGGCGGTTCTGAATCCGCTCCCAGCCCAATGGAAATGATTCTGATGGCTGTGGGTGGCTGTTCGTCTGTAGACGTTGTCAGCACCCTGAAAAAATCCCGCCAGGATGTGATTGATTGTGAAGTACAGCTCGATAGTGAGCGGGTAGATGCTGTGCCTGCCATTTTCAGCAAGATTCATCTGCATTTTGTTGTCACTGGTCGTGGCCTGAAAGAAGCTGTAGTACGCCGGGCTGTAGAGCTGTCTGCCGATAAATACTGCTCTGCTTCTATTATGCTGGGAAAAGCTGGCGTGGAGATTACTCACGATTTTGAAATTGTTGAGTTGTAATTCGCGCTAAACGAAAAAGGAGCCTGACTGGCTCCTGTTTTATCTGACTGTTTATCAGCCCGGAGGCCAGCGCATTGGCCGCTCTCCGAGAAGGTGTAGGTGAATATGGTAAACTGTCTGCCCACCCTGGCGATTGCAGTTCATAACCACACGGTAGCCGTCGTCTGCCAAGTCTAATTCTTTGGCCAGCCTGCTTGCTGTCAGCATTATGTGCCCCAGCAGTTCTGCATGTTTTGGCTCTGTATCATTTAAAGTGGCAATGTGTTCTCTCGGTATAATCAGAATATGCACAGGAGCAGCGGGGAACTTATCCCGGAACGCCAGAACCTTGTCGTCTTCGTATACCGTGGTTGACGGTTCATCGCCACTGATTATTCGACAGAACAGGCAATTCGAGTCTGTGCAGGACGTCATGGTGATACCTTTTCTTAAAACGGTTTAACGACAACCAGAATAATAATGCCCAAAAGAATAAACACGGGTATCTCATTAAATACGCGATAAAATTTATGGCTGCGAGTGTTGTTGTCGTTGGCGAATTTCTTCATAAAGGCTCCACACATATGGTGGTAGCCAATCAGCAGAACAACGAGGGTGAGTTTGGCGTGCATCCATCCTTGCTGCATATAGCCGGGAATCAGGTGAATCAGCCAAAAGCCGAAGATAAGAGTGAGGATCATAGACGGCATCATGATTCCACGGTAAAGCTTTCTCTCCATGATTTTGAAACGTTCACTACCTTCACGGTCAGTTGTTTCCGCGTGGTAAACAAAGAGTCGAGGAAGGTAAAAAATGCCGGCAAACCAGCACACCATGGAAATAATATGGAAAGCCTTGACCCATAAATACATACCTTCACTCCACGCTTTATTTTGATAATTGAGATATTGTCAAAGCATTATATCTACACTCGATAATATCGTTGAAGACTTTCTCTGGTAACAATACCAACTGTACGGATCTCTTGCCTTCGTATCAGGTCGGTGACATAGAGAGCATCAATCTGTTTACCTTTCATCAACTCCCAGGCTTCATAAACAGATGCACGATTATTGAGAGAGCAAACATCATAGCGAACCGCTGGAACGCCCAGCAGATCGATAAGTTCATCATCCTCTCCCAGAGATAATCCTTTTTCCTGCTCAAAGAACGGCCCTAGAGCCATGACTGGCATCAGTGCTTTTGGCCTGCCTTCGTCGGACACCAGTAACCATTCCGGCTGTTCCCGCAGTTTGTCCTGAATATCTTGTGCGCTCTGCCAGCGATCCAGTTCTACGTAACTTTTGTTAACAAGGCTGCTGATACCCATGCGGTTTAAGGCACGGTGCACAGGGTTACTGGCACGGTCATAACCCCAGCAGTCGAGGATCAGTTCAAAAATACTGTGCTGGCGCAACAGTAATGTGGAAGTGAGGGCAGCAACCACAATGGCGAGAAGGGCGGGGAAAAGCAGGCTGGGGTTTTTGGTCAGCTCAACAACAGTAACTAATGCTGTTAGTGGGGCTTGTAATACAGCCCCAAGCATGGCGCTCATACCAACCATAACGTGGAAGCCAGTGCTGCCTGTGGTGAATCCGGGAATTGCGGATACCAGTGTTGCAGTCAGGGCTCCACCCACCGCACCCAGAAAAAGTGTTGGGCCAATTAATCCGCCAGGAACGCCCATTCCCACACTGGCCGATGTGGCTAATAGCTTGCAGGCTAACAACGTGATCAGCAGAACAGGAATATGGCTACCATTTAACAGCTCAGTAATGGTTCCGTAACCCACCCCCATGATTTCGGGGGCTGGGATTGCCAGTAAACTGGTGATCCCGGCAGCGAGCATCAGCCGTGTTGTGACGGTAAAAGTCTTTGTTCTTTTATTGAAAAAAATAATCAAACGACAGTAAACGGTGCTGATAATTCCCATGACAAAACCGATGAGAATCACCATTGGCAATTCATCCAAAAGACTGACGGCAATAGAAGGAACTGCAAAAGCTGGTTCCGTTCCATACATTAACTGGGTAAGTGCGGCGGCGCTCACAGACGCCAGCATAACGGGCAGGAAACCAGCGACAGAATATTCCACCATCAGAACTTCCAGCGCGAAAATAACACCGGCTACGGGAGTGTTAAATGCCGCAGAAATCGCTGACGCTGTGCCGCAGGCCACAAGTATCCGCAAGCTGTTATTCGGCAAACGCATACACTGGCCAAGCAGGCTGCTCGCGGCTGCTCCCAAATGAACTGCAGGGCCTTCACGTCCAATAGAGTGACCACTGGCAATAGCGATAGCACCAGCAAAAAACTGATGTAGAAAATTTCCTGTTTTTAGGCGGCCTTGATGCCAGTCCAGCCGTTCAATCAGGTGGACAACTCCAACCGGGCGAAATTTGCTGCGAATTGTCAGCGCAATACCTATCAGCAGAATTGAGCCAATGAATGGCAGAATAATGCGGTGTGCCCAGGTTAGTTGTTGATAGGCGCCTTCTGGAAGCCCGTGCAGAAAAAGACTCGAAAGAATAGTAATCAGTTCTCTGAACAGCGCAATAATCACAGCAGTTACAATACCGCAGACCAGCCCAAGCAGGGTAAGCTGAGGAAGGGCATCTATGCTGGCCAGTTTGTGGCGGAACCGGTCAAAATTGGGGCGTGTCGGTTTCATTCTCACCTGTTGAATAAAATCCTTGTTTGGTTGTCACTCCACTATTTAGCCTGAAGTCCCAACGTGGCTGAAGTTCAGTTGTGTCGTTGAGTTCGCAGCATTCATTGGCAGAAATCAAACCTGCCTCAAAGCCGGACAGGTGCGTACACAGCATAACTTTCTGAAAAATCAGAAATTAACAGGTTTTGTGACACTGTCGGCACAGCAGTGATGGCCAAATTGAATATTCCATCCCGGCAATTTTACCATGGTTTACAGAGAATTTATGATGTGTTCCTGTGAGGGCACGCCGAAGAGATAGCATGTGCAAAGCAATGCTCTACTGCATTAGAAGTCGAGGCCTGTTTATAATGGGCCAAAACAAGCAGCAAGAACGGGTGTGGGAACGTGATTAAGGCAGGTGTTGTTGGCGGTACAGGTTATACCGGAGTTGAACTGCTGAGGCTTCTGGTCAGGCATCCAGAAGTAGAGTTGAC
This sequence comes from Parendozoicomonas sp. Alg238-R29, assembly GCF_947331445.1. Classification (GTDB taxonomy): domain Bacteria; phylum Pseudomonadota; class Gammaproteobacteria; order Pseudomonadales; family Endozoicomonadaceae; genus Sansalvadorimonas. The sequence goes on from NZ_CAMZOG010000050.1 coordinate 28,211, forward strand.
TGCGGTCACATCCCGGGCGGAAGCCGGTCGACGAGTTGATGACCTCTATCCTAACTTGCGAGGCCATATCGACCACTGCTTTACTGCGCCAGATACTGAGGTGCTGGCAGCCTGTGATGTGGTATTTTTTGCCACACCCAATGGTGTGGCCATGAAGCAGGTGCCGGAACTTCTCGCCAAAGGCGTTCGGGTGATTGATCTGGCTGCAGATTTTCGGATCAAGGATATTGCTGTTTGGGAGCAGTGGTATGGCATGACCCATGCCTGCCCAGAGCTCGTAGATGAAGCAGTCTACGGATTACCTGAACTGAATCGGGCAGATATTGCCAAGGCTCAACTGGTGGCAAACCCCGGTTGTTATCCAACAGCCGTTCAACTTGGGTATAAGCCTTTATTGGACGCTGGGTTGATCCAGCCAGAAAGTCTGGTTGCCGATTGTAAGTCCGGTGCCAGTGGCGCAGGTCGTGGAGCCAGTGTGGGAACACTGCTCTGTGAAGCGGGAGATTCTTTCCACGCTTACGGTGTTTCGGGGCACCGGCACCAGCCGGAAATCGAGCAGGGTTTGGCAACAATGAGTCACGGTGAAATTAATCACCTGACGTTTGTGCCTCATCTCTTGCCGATGATTCGTGGCATTCATGCCACCCTGTATGCCCGGTTGGCTCCAGGCAGTGATGTTTCTACTGAACAGCTGCAGTTACTTTATGAGCAGGCTTATCAGGATGAGGCTTTTGTTGACGTTATGCCTCAGGGAAGTCTGCCGGAGACCCGCAGTGTGCGGGGAGCGAATCAGTGCCGTATTGCCCTGTACCGTCCGGGAGATGGTGATACGGTTGTTATTCTGTCCGTGATCGACAACCTGGTAAAAGGTGCGTCGGGACAGGCGGTGCAGAATATGAATGTAATGTTTGGCCTCCCCGAATCGGAAGGTCTTGAAATAGTTGGCCTGTTACCCTGAGGGGTAGTTTGAGGAGTACTGTTTGAACAAAGGCTGGAAAGAGCTTTTACGCTTTGGTGGTTCTCGCTCCCTGCAGGGAAGTAAGCGACTGCTCGTTGTTGATCATGACCCCCGTCGAAATGTTCGGTACTGCTTGCTGATTTTGCTGTTAGTAGCCGGAACAGCAGTGGCTAGCTTTTATCTGGGTATCTCCATGGCTGCCAGAGAGTTGGGGATTCTTCGTGAAGAGCTGATTCTGACCAAAGCGGAAAACAGTGAGCAGATTGAGGAACTTGATGTTTTGCGCAGAAAGGTGGCCATTCTTGAACGTGGCGCCTGGATTAACCGTGAGGCGGCTGAAGAAGTTCGTCTGGAGCTGGTGAAGCTGCGAGAAGAGAAAAGTGTGTTGACCCGGGATCTGAGCTTCTTTAGAAGTATTATGGATCCAGCCAGCCTGGAAGAAGGGGTTAATATTCAAAGCTTCGAACTGTTGCCCACATCAGATCCCGGCAAATTCCAGTGGAAGTTTATGATTGTCCAGAATGCCAAACAGCATCGTTTACAGAAGGGTAACTTCAAAGCGCGTGTTGACGGTTTTCTTGGTGATGCAAAGAAATCTTACGATCTGTATTCTCTGTCTAAACAGCTAGAGAGTGGCGGGCAGGGGCTCGGGTTTCGTTATTTTCAGAGTGTGCCCGGTGACGGAGTATGGGGTGTTTTAGAGTTGCCAGAGGGCTTTGAGCCTGAGGTTGTGGAGGTGTCAGTTCAGCTGACCAGCCCATCACGGAAGATTATTAAAAAGACGTTTGAATGGCTTATTGAGGAATCTGAGTAGTTATGTGGGGCAAAAAAGGCCAAAACGATGTGGTGGCACCTACCAGTGGCAGTACAACCCTGATTTCTGATCACACGGAAATTACCGGTGATATACGTTTCCGTGGTGTTATGCATGTTGAAGGAAAGATTGTTGGAGATGTCCGGGCAGTAGAAGGTACACTGCGTCTGGTTGAAGGTGGTGTTATTGAGGGTGATATTAACGCCCCCCATATTATCATCAACGGCTCTGTTAAAGGCGATGTTTACGCAACAGAAAAATTGGAATTGGCATCCAAGGCTGTGATTAGTGGTAATGTCTATTACCAATTAATTGAAATGGTTGTCGGTGCACAGGTAAACGGTAGTCTGGAGCATATGGCTCCGTCACAAGTTGAACCTAAAGCCATTGAAGCCCCTGTTTATGAAGGGGAAATTGAGCCAGCTATGGCTGATTAAAAGCAATTTTTCGACCATTTCATTGATCTGGTCGGTGTTTACTATAGTTGACTGTATTACTCGGATATGAGGATAATATCCGAATATGCTGTAAGTCAGGAGGTCGAATGTCCGCCGCCGAAACTTTTGTCCCGGAGCCGATTATTTTCAGCGATAACGCTGCAGCCAAAGTGAAAGCTTTGGTTGAGGAAGAGGGCAATGGAAAGCTGATGCTTCGCGTCTATGTAACCGGTGGAGGCTGTTCCGGCTTTCAATATGGTTTCACCTTTGATGAAGAATTGGCTGAAGACGATACTGTCGTAGAGAGAACTGGTGTGAAAATGGTGGTTGATTCCATGAGTTTCCAGTATCTCTTTGGTGCTACTGTTGATTATGTTGAAGGTCTGGAAGGTTCACGGTTCACTGTAACCAATCCTAATGCCGCTACTACTTGCGGTTGTGGTATGAGCTTTACTGTGTAATCCAGTTTCAGAAATTAAAAAAAATACCCGGTAACTGCCGGGTATTTTTTTATCTAAAGTTTTAGGGTCAGGCCGGGTAAATGCCACCAAGAATTCTTTTTCCAGAGGCGTTCGTCACGGCTGGCAGGTTTCCGGGTAAGCCATGAAGTGTTTGTCTGGCCAGCCATGCGAAAGCTGTTGCTTCTACCCACTCATGGGGGAGGCCCAGAGAGTCGGTTGTAGCAACGTGGAAGTTATCAAGGTTGCTGGAAAGCTTGCGAATCAGTGTTGTGTTTCGAGCTCCACCACCACAGATATAAACTTCCCGGCAGTCTGGTGCATGTTCACGAATAGCCTTGGCTAGAGAGCGGGATGTAAGTTCAACGAGAGTGGCTTGAACATCTTGCCCTGTTAATTGTTCATCCAGGTGGGATAAACCATGCCACAACCAGGAATGGTGAAAGTATTCTCGGCCAGTGCTTTTCGGTGGAGTACGAGAAAAGAACTCATCGGCCAGAAGTATATCCAGCAACTCTTCTGATGCTGTTCCTGTTGCGGCCCAGCGCCCATTCTTGTCGTAACGTCTGCCGCTATGGCGGTAGCACCAGTCATCCATCAATGTGTTGCCCGGGCCTGTGTCGAAACCAATAACGCTTTGATCAGCCGATGCCGGCAAAACTGTTATGTTGGCAATGCCGCCTATATTGGCGATAACCCGTGTTCTTGTTGGGTGGCGAAAAATAGCTTCGTGGAAAGCTGGTACCAGTGGAGCTCCTTCACCACCTGCGGCCATATCCCGGCGACGAAAGTCTGCAACAGTGGTAATGCCTGTTTGTTCGGCAATCAGGCTGGGGTTGCCAATCTGCAGTGTATTGCCAACTTTTGGCAGATGCCGAATTGTTTGTCCATGGCTGCCTATAGCGCGCACGGCACTGGCTGGAATATTGGCTAGTTGTAGAAGGTTATTGATGGCTTCTGCGGCAAGAATGGCAACAGCCAGATCTGCCTGACTCATGGCTTCAATCTCGTTCTCGCCGGGCTGGCATAAAGAAAGAAGCTGGCTGCGCAGTCTGGATGGAAGAGGAATCGAGATATGTTCCTGCAGCACCGGAAACTCCGGTGCCAGATCGACCAGCACCGCATCCATGGCATCCATGCTGGTTCCCGACATCAGACCGATATAAAGCTCGGTCTGGTCAGGTTCTTTCGGAAGGATGTTGTTTATTTTATTGGGTTGAGACATTGCCATTGTCTTCTGCTGAAGCCAGCAGTGTAGCGGATTTTTGCTCCAGTTCTGCAAGCATAACCCGGGTTAAACTGCGGAAATCATTGATTTCACTGGCTACCAGAGGCTGGGCGTCAGGAAGTTTGATGGTTAATGGATTTCGGTGCACACCATTTACTCGGAATTCGTAATGCAGGTGAGGTCCCGTTGCCCAGCCAGTCTGTCCAACATAGCCGATGGTTTGCCCCTGTTTCACTCTTTGCCCTTTGCGTAATCCTCGAGCAATGCGGCTTTGGTGCGCGTAAACGGTGACAATATTGTTTGGGTGTTTGATAAAGACGACATTGCCAAAACCATTCTGGCGGCCAGAAAACTTCACCACACCATCACCGGAGGCCTTGATGGGCGTTCCTGTCGGCGCTGCGTAATCCACGCCTCTGTGGGGACGCTTGGTTTTAAAAACCGGGTGTAGGCGATTTGGGTTAAAGCGAGAACTAATTCTGGTAAAATCAACCGGCGTACGGATAAACGATTTGCGCATACTTTTACCATCCGCGCTGTAGTAATCGCTTTCGCCTTTGCTGTCGGTGAAATAAACCGCTTCCAGTTTTTTGCCGCGGTTGGTAAATGTTGCGGCAAGAATATTGCCGTCACCAATTCTTTCGCCGTCTAGGTATTTCTCTTCATAAACAAGGTTAAAGCTGTCGCCGTTTCGGATATCCATAACGAAGTCTATATCCCAGCCAAAGATGTTGGCGAGCTTCATAGTCATATTGTCTGTCAGGCCGGCATTTGTTGCTGCAACAAACAGTGAATTGACAATGGTGCCAGAAGCGTAGGCTCTGCGGATATCTGGCGTCCGAATAATTTCCTGAGATTCAAAACCGTTTTCGGTTTTGCGGTATTCAATGCTCTCAAGGCGGTTGCGGAGATATTTCAGTGCTTGAAGTTCACCATTGATACGCCCAAACACAATGGTCTGGCCGGGGCGAATATCCGCAAGAACTTTACCGTGGTCGCTGGTGCGCAGAATGCGTTGCAGTGTTCCTGCGCTTAGAGATTGCCGTGAAAAAATACCTGAGAGAGTATCGCCGGAGCGAACCTTGGTCTGCTGCCAGGCAATCACAGGCTGCACGGGTGCTGTAGGTTTAATGGATTCAGGAGTTTTTGTTGTTATCCCAGAGGTAGATCTTTCAGGCGTATCAGGTGCTTGGTTAAGAAGAGTCTTTTCTTCAGAGGGCAGAGCGCTGACAGGTGTTGGATTATCAATATCAGTAAGAGACAAAGGAATCTCGGTTCTCTTTGCCTGCGCGTTTTCACCCGGGACCAGAGCCAACATCAGGCCAACGCAGGACGACGCGGCGGCAATAACCAGCACGTGGCGTCTTGGAAAATTCTTGGCTGCAAACTGCAGCGCTTGTTTCAGTAGATTCATACTCGAAATAGCGTGGCTATATAAGCGGGTTACTCAAAATAAAGATACAGTATAAAGCTTTCTTTGGCGCGTAAATACCCGTGGCTTGCCAGATATCTGTGTGGGCAAGTCCAGATGGGGGGAATGTAAGCAGGTGCTGTCAGGAGGTTGTCTTTTTTCTGTCATCCGGTATGTTTGCCCCTTTTAGTATTCATCAACTCGCGGACACGGGAACAATAGTCTGTGGGGTTACTGACAGGTAGTTGAGCTATGTTGGGCCAAAAGCCGTTATTGGAAGATCTGCAACAGCGTGGGCTGATCAATCAGGTTACTGCGGAAGAGGAACTGGTTTCTCATATTTCCGAAGGCTCACGCACCCTGTATTGTGGCTTTGACCCAACTGCAGATAGCCTCCATCTTGGTCATTTGGTTCCTCTTCTGGTGCTGAAGCGTTTTCAGCAGGCTGGTCACAAGCCTATTGCACTGGTGGGTGGTGCAACTGGTCTGATTGGTGATCCAAGCTTCAAGGCGGCCGAGCGTCAATTGAACACGACTGATGTTGTTGCGGGTTGGGTTGATAAGATCAAAGGACAGGTCAGTCAATTCATTGACTTCGACTGTGGTGAGAATTCTGCCATCGTGGCCAATAACCTCGATTGGACTGGCAATATGAATGTGCTCGATTTCCTGCGGGATGTCGGCAAGCACTTTTCTGTGAATGCCATGGTTAACAAAGAATCCGTACAGCAACGTATTAATCGCGAAGGTTCTGGTATCTCCTTTACCGAATTTTCCTACGCCCTGTTGCAGGGGATGGACTTTGCTGAACTGAATCGTCGTCATGGTTGCACATTACAGATTGGCGGCTCTGACCAGTGGGGCAACATTGTTGGTGGTATTGATCTGTCTCGTCGCCAGAACAAAGCCCAAACTTTTGGTTTGACCGTTCCTCTGATTACCAAGGCTGATGGCACTAAATTTGGTAAAACTGAAGGTGGTGCGGTTTGGCTGGATCCGAAGAAAACGTCTCAGTATGCCTTCTACCAGTTCTGGCTGAATACTGCTGATGCCGATGTGTATCGCTTCCTGAAGTTCTTCACCTTCCTGTCTGTGGAGGAGATTGAAGCTATTGAAAAAGCAGATGCTGAACGTAACGGTAAGCCAGAAGCTCAGGCTGTGCTGGCTCGTGAAGCAACTAAATTGGTTCACGGTGAGGACGGCTTGGCCTCTGCCGTGCGTATTACTGAGGCATTGTTCTCCGGTGACTTGAACTCTCTGAGTGAAGGGGAACTGGAACAGTTGAGCATGGACGGTTTGCCTTGCACCAAGTTTGGCGCTGCTGATATTGATGGTAAATCACTGAATCAGTTCCTGGCTGAAAGTGGTCTGGCACAAGGTAAGCAAATTAAAGATGCGCTGGGTCGTAGTGGTTTGCTTATTAATGGTGATGCCAAATCCATGGAAGATAATATGAAACTGACAGAATCCTTTGCTGCTGAAAAGGCTATGTTCGGTCGCTTCTTTCTGGTGAAAATGGGTAAGAAGAAGCATCAGTTGTTTGAATTGATCTGATTTGTCTTCTTTAATAAACAAAAACACCGGCCGTGCCGGTGTTTTTGTTTATACGTCGCCAGCATTCTTTTTAATGATTTTGTTGACAATTTAAAGCGAATTCGTAGAATGCGCTCCTCGTTGGCTGGCGCTGAAACGCAGAGACAGGCAGAGAGATGAGAATTTTGAATGTTTGTTTTGACTTCAGAAAGACACTGGTTGACACCGACAGCTTCCACGGTAAAATGGCGGCCTCGCTGATCGGACAGCTTCTTAGCTTCCTTCTCTTCTAAAGAGTCTTCTCTT
>NZ_CAMZOG010000051.1 GCF_947331445.1 Parendozoicomonas sp. Alg238-R29
GCAAGCGATATGTTGCAGAATTCAGATTGGATTGCAGGGTTTTAGGATTGGGGTCCTGCACCCACAACCTCACTGTTTCAAGGTCTACAGTTGCACTTAGCTGTGCTGCTTCTCGTTTTTCTGCAGGGTTGCCATTTTCTAATACATTCTGCAAGCGATATGCTGCAGAATTCAGATTGGATTGCAGGGTTTCAGGGTTCTGCACCCACAACCTCACTGTTTCAAGGTCTACAGTTACATCTAGCTGTGTTGCTTCTCGTTTTTCTGCAGGGGTGCCGTTTTGTTCTACATTCTGCAAGCGACATGTTACATAAACCAGGTTGGATCGCAGGGTTTCAGGGTTGGGGTCCTGCACCCACAACCTCACTGTTTCAAGGTCTACAGTTGCACTTAGCTGTGTTGCTTCTCGTTTTTCTGCAGGGGTTCCGCTTTTTAATACATTTATCAAGTGATTTTTTGCTGCTGATAAGGAGATTTTTCGTCCAGAAAAATTAGCTTCAGCTATGGATTTCTGCAGCTCTGATTTTGCAGCGTAAAGTTCTGGATTGACATGATAAGAAGACTGTACTCCGCCTATTGGGTTCATAATAACATCCTAAATCAGTTTTATTTGAATGTGTTTGATTGAGGAAGAAATGCTGAGTTCCAATTTTGTTAAGTATGATAACTACTCTGCAACCGCATCTAACAAATGGTTCCATCCGACCGCCTTCGGCGGCTGAACCAGGCGTTGAGCCTGTGGAAAAACTCTCCGATGCGCTGGTACTCCTGAGCGGAGCCGGTAAAATTCCCACATCTGCCCCAAAGATGCATTGCAGCGCACCATGCCTCGTTTCAAGCCTTACGACACCAGTCAGAATTTGCTTTTGCCGGTTAACCTGGCTGAGCAGCTTGTTCCCGGTTCTTTTGAGCACACGCTGAATGACCTGGTGGATCATGAAATCGACACTTCGATTTTTTATGACCATTACAACAATGATGATACTGGTCGTCTGGCCTACGCCCCTGCGATGTTATTGAAGGTGGTGCTGTTCGCTTATTCTCGTGGCATCACTTCCAGCCGGAAGATTGAGAAAGCCTGCCGGGAGAATATTGTGTTTATGGCGCTGTCGGCTAACAGCTAGCCACACTTTACGACCATCGCCGACTTTATCAGCCGTATGCATAAGCCTGTGGGGCTGCTGTTTATGCAGGTGCTGATGGTGTGTGATCAGTTGGGTTTAATCGGCAAGGATATGTTTGCCATTGATGGGCGGAAGGTGCCGTCTAATGCGGGCAAAGAGTAGAGCGGTACGCACAAGGAGCTGCATGATAAAAAGAAGAAACCGGAGAAGGCTGTCGGGTGTTTGATGAAGCGCCATCAGCCTCTTAAGGGCAATGTCACAGATCCAGGCAGTGCCAAGATGAAAACGTCTAAAGGCGTGATTCAGGGTTACTGCGGTGTGGCGGCTGTTTATAGCCAGCATCAGGTGATTATGCATGTTGAGGTTTACGGCAGTGGCGCTGAGCAGCCGACGTTGATTCCTAGAGATATAGTCAAATCTGGTGTTTGAGAGCATGTCAGGCGGCCTCCTGATAGAAAACTCGGCCGCTTGCGGCCGAGTTTTTTATTAACTTACAAAGTTTCAAGATGTGAGTTTATCAAAAGGCACAACAGAAACCTGCTCGCCTACCTCTACACCGGTGCTCCCTTCTGACAGGACAATGTAACAATTTGCCATACTCATTGAGCGAAGAATTCCCGAACCCTGACTGCCGGTGGTAACAACTGTGGTATTACCGTTCTGGTCTGTGGAAAGAATACCTCGCTGGTACTCTCTCCTTCCCGGTGCTTTTTTCAGTTTGGTTCCGGTTGTTGCCTTCAGTGAAATAGGTTCCCCGGATACCTGGCCAGACATGATTTTCAGGGCATGAACCGCCAAAATATGAAGAGTAATCGTTGCAGAAACTGGATTTCCGGGCAGGCCAAAGAACACACTGTTGGGCAGCTTACCAAAAGCAAAAGGTTTGCCGGGTTTGATGGCCAGTTTCCAGAAACCGGTTTCACCCAGTTCTTCCAGTATTTCTTTAATAAAGTCGGCTTCACCCACGGATACACCGCCAGAAGTAATGACTGCATCGGCTTCGCTGTCTGCGTGAATGAGGGCATCACGAATCACATCACGATCATCAGGCAGTTTGCCAAGATCGATAACGTCCATACCCAGACGATTGAGCATGGAAGTCACAATAATTCGGTTGCTGTCGTAAATATCACCATGACCCAGAGTTTCTCCGGGCAGTTTGAGTTCATCACCTGTTGAGAATACGGCGACTTTCAACCTGCGGAAGACTTTCGCTTCAGCAACACCCAAAGAGGCCATTAAGCCCAGGTTCTGAGGACACAGCTTGTGCCCCGCACTGAGAACAATGCAGCCCTCGTTGATATCTTCTCCAGCTTTGCGAACATTATTTCCGGTAGAGGGCTTTTTCAGAAAACGGATACCGTTCTCAGTTTTTTCAGTTTGTTCCTGCATTATCACGGTATCAGTGCCATCAGGAATGGCAGCACCGGTCATAATGCGGATGCACTGTCCCTGTGGGCAGGTTCCCTCGTAGGGGTGGCCTGCGAAGGACTGGCCAGCAACAGGGAGTGTATCGGTATGCTGCAGATCTGCTGCTGTAAGGGCATATCCGTCCATGGCTGAGTTGTTATGGGGCGGCACATTCATGGGGGAAATAATATTGGTTGCCAGAATGCGACCATCGCAGGAACCGAGGGGTAAAGTTTCTGTTTCCTTAACAGGGGAGACGCCTGCGGACAGTTTTTTCAGGGCATCATCCAGAGACATCAGTCCCGGTGCAGAACAGCAGTCAGACATGGGAAAACTCCTAAACTTTTATGAGTCTATTGTCGCAGATTTACCGGGATATCTCCTCTAGGTTTTGGCAAGGTTAGGCAGCAATTTGACCCACTCATGGGGTGACGTTTCAAACAGGTAATTCCACATTCTTGAGATAACCTCACCGATGACTTTTCGGTCGCGAGGTTCCCAAGCATAACAAGCATAAAATGAAGGCGTTGATGATTAATGAGCCGATAGCATGGTGTCAGTGATCGCTCATTGATAACTGGAATAACGGTCTAAACTCCCCGCTTGCTTTCAGGGGGAGAAGGGAGTGCGCAGTAGAGTATTCACTTGTTTTTCGTTGATCAGTACTTTGATGTTGATCAGTGCTTTGATGTTGATTTGTTCAGTACCAGTATTTGCTGGAGAACGGGTTTTATCGGATGAGCGTCTAAACAGTGAAATCTTCGAACCTGACGGTGCATTAATTCAAAAACAACCGAACGGATACCTGAAACTTGCTATCTCCTGTTCTGCTCTTTCCAGAATAGAAGACGGTACGACCCGCTGGATAAAGGTAAGATCGCCATCGCGCTTTACCCATTCTGGATCTGAAAACATAAAACTGAATAAACCCAGCTTGAAAGACATTTATGTACCCGTGGAATACGCCTTAATGGCGGGTAACACGGATCAGGCCACTACACAGGTTTGCGCTAAACAGTTTCTGGTACCGCAAGACAAAGTCTTCGTATCTCCCGCCAATAAGCCTTGGCATTCCTCTGACCTTGATCGTTTATCTTTGATGGATTTCAAGGGCTCTATCAACCCGAAAACGGGTATGCCAAGGCGAGGGTACAGTTTAAAAGAGAATGGGTTGTACCTGATTCCGCTTGTATCTGCCGCAGCGTTTATCGCGATGCCGGATTATAAAAAGAACCTTATAAACGCTCCCCTCATTCATGCATTGATCAGTGGTGTTGGTTCCAGTTACCTGTACTCAAAGAGAGATAAGCCTTATTGGCAGCGAGTTGTTGAAGATGAACCGCCTTCTGGCTGGTGGGATGTACTTCTTCCTCTGGTCAGTTATGGATATGCAGGGTATGACCTGTATTCATCCGCATCAGAAAGAGATTGGCTTTATGTCCTCCATGGGGGAAGTATGTTGTCTGTGTTCAGTGCGTTTGCGGCCAATGGTCGTGTACATCTGTTAACTGACACATTGATGCTGGAGAATTCAACCATATTTTATTATCTGAGAGATGTTGATCCGATTTTCCGAGTGGGGTTCGCGTCGACATTCTGTCTCTTGCGACTGGGCTTATTTCCCTATGGTTGGTGGCAGTATGTTCGTAATGTTTATCTGGAAGGCAAGGATTATCCGGGTTCAGAAATTACTAACCCTGCACTGTTATCTGGCGGGCTCATTTTTGGCGGGCTGAATATCTATTGGGGCGCGAAATTACTGCGGTATCTTGTCTTTGGTCCCAGAAAAAAGACTGAATAATAATGGGAAACCCTCACCGATACATTCTCCTGGGTGTTATCCGTAAGGGCGAATCTAAATATGAGGGCTATGAGCTTTGCTGTTGCTGATAGAACTTGAGAACAAACTCAGCAACCTGTTCAGGATTGTTAATATCCAGTTGGGGCAGGGATGTTGAAGGATGAGGTACATCCTGGCACAGGGCGATAATATGACTGTCTTTCTCAAACAAGTAAGGGCGGTCGAAGTCGTTGCGATGCAGCTCAATTTTGGGGATGGCCGCATCCCGAAAGCCTTCCACAAGAATCATGTCCAGTCGGTTGTGATCCAGCAGAGATAACTGGTCTTCAAACTTTGGGTCTTCAAAAGGGCGCTCTGTAACACAGATAGCTCGCCCCGGGGTGCTCAGTACTGTTTGGGATAAACCGGCATGGCGCAAGCGGTAACTGTCTTTACCTGGTTTGTCGGGTTCAATCGTATGATGAGAGGCCTTAATCAGACCAATACGTAACCCCTGCTCAACAATCTGGGGGATAACTTTTTCCAAAAGAGTAGTTTTCCCGGTTCCGCTAAAAGCCGTAAAACCGAGAATCGGTAGCTGTGTGTTCAACAATCAACCGCCTATGATCGACAAATTCGTGGTAGAGCCAGTGAACCCCTGATCCAGGAAATGTTTGTCTTCTTTTAATTGAAGAACTTCTTGAATGCGGGTCGTGAGCAGCTCCTGTTGATCATCACTCTGCAACAGATGACGCAGACTGTAACCCTGTTCTGCAAACAGGCAAAGTTGCAGATCACCCTGACTGTTCACCCGCAAACGGTTGCAGCTGTCACAGAAGTCTTTCGAGTAGGGCATGATCAAACCAATTCGCCCCTGGTAATCAGGGTGGCTGAACTCCTGCGCTGGCCCGGCATTATCTGGGCGAATCATCTGTACCCAGCCTTTATCCAAAAGCTGCTGGCGCACTACCTTTCCAGACAAGTGATGTTTGTTAAAGAATTCCGGCATATCACCGGTTTCCATCAGTTCGATCATGCGAACAGTGATGGGCTGATCCTTAATCCAGTCCAGAAAACGATCCAGCTCTCGGTCGTTAAGGTTTTTCATCAGCACAGTGTTGACTTTGATTGATGGCAAACCTGCCGCAAAACCAATATCTATGCCGCGAAGAATCTCATCAAGACGATCATGACCGGTAATGCGGTGGAACATAGCAGGCTCAAGGCTGTCGATGCTAACGTTCAGGTGAGTCATCCCAGAGTCAATCCAGCGTTCAATCCTGCGATCCATTTTGTAACCATTGGTGGTCACTGCAACGGTATCAATGCCAGGAACATCGCGAACAGTGCGAAGAATGCTGCAGAAATCGCTACGCAGTGAAGGTTCACCGCCACTGATGCGAATCTTGTTTGTACCCAAAGCAGCAAAGGCCGTTGCTATACGACGGATCTCGTCCAGACTGATAGCGGTTTTATGTTGTGGTTCCTGACATCCATCAGGAAGACAGTACTGACAACGAAAATTGCATAAATCCGTTATAGATAGCCTGAGGTAGGGGAAGCGTCTCCCCTGGCGGTCTTGCAGTTTATTCATTGAACACCTTTCCAAAAGGTCCGGGAGGCTGGGGGATTTCTCACCTCAACCCGGTGATGTAGTTATCCATCACGGCTGCGGCCTCATGTCTGTTTATCAGATTTAGAGGGCGCAGCTCGGCGCTCTTTATCAGTTTCAGTCGATATTGACAGGGATACCATCATAACAAATTTCTTGTGATAGTGATGGCGTAGTTAACCCTGCAACTAACGGTATCGCTGTGCTATCCCCTGAATTTCCTGAACAATGGCACGCAGGCCATTTCCCCGAGAAGGGCTCAAGTGATTTGAAAGCTCAAGTTCACCGAATACGCTATCAATGTCGCACGATAATAAATCTTCCGGTGTCCGGCTGTTCAGGCAGGCCATAACAATAACTGCCAGCCCTCTTATAACCCTGGCGTCACTGTCGACTGCAAAGTGCAGGGTCTGGTCATTTTCACGGTAATGGTGATGCAGCCAGACGGTACTTTCGCATCCGGACAGCCGCGCTTCATCCTGACGCATATCATCAGGCAGAGCGGGGAGATCCCAGGCCAGTTGCATAATATTACGGTAGCGCTCCTGCCAGCTTTTTTTACTGAGAAGTGCCGTTCGTAAACGCATCAAGTCTTGCTGGTTATAGAAGGGTGTCGCTGCAAAGGGGGCTGGCAGCTGATTGTCATCTGTCTGGCGAGGTTGCTGGTTGAGCTTTGGTGTTGAGGCTTTACCTTCACTGGTGTTTTGTCTTGTGCAAATTTTACGTAGAGCGGCTGTGAGCCGGTCTACGTCTTCACGGGTGTTGTAGCAGGCTAAAGACGCTCTTATAGTGCCGGGTAATTCCAAGGCTTCCATAAGCGGCATTGCGCAGTGATGGCCGGTACGCACAGCGATACCTTGTTGATCCAATAGCACGCCAATATCGTGATTGTGCTGGCCCTCCACAACAAAAGACACTACTGCTGTTTTACTTTTGGCCGTACCTATACGGCGTATACCAGGAATATGATCCAGCCCCTGTTCCAGGCGGAAACGGAGTTGTTGCTCCTGCTGGGCTATAACTTTTCTGTCGAGGTTATTCAGGTAATCAATGGCGGCTGCCAGCCCAACAACACCAGAGATGTTGGGAGTGCCGGCTTCAAAGCGAAAAGGCGGTTTATTAAAGGTTGTGCCTGAAAAGCTGACTCGCTCAATCATCTCGCCACCGGTTTGCCAGGGAGGCATGTCATTGAGCAGTTCTCTGCGGCCGTAAAGAACACCGATACCAGTAGGCCCATAGACCTTGTGGCCGGAGAATACATAAAAGTCACAACCCAGCTTTCTGACATCTACCGGGAAGTGGGCAACAGCCTGCGCGCCATCAATGATAGTGGTTGCGCCAACTTCCTTGGCTTGGGTCATCATTGTTTCTATTGGGTTGATAGTGCCCAATGCATTAGAAACATGGGTAACAGCCAGCAGTTTTGTTCTTTCGTTAAGCAGTTGCTGGTAAGCCTGCAGATCCAACTCCCCACTCTCGGTAATTGGTATCACACGAATATGCGCGCCGGTATGCTCGGCGATCTGTTGCCAGGGCACGATGTTGGCATGGTGTTCCATGGCGGAAAGAATAATTTCATCACCAGCCTTGAGGTTGTCACGACCCCAGCTCCAGGCTAGCAGGTTCAGGGCTTCTGTAGCGCCGCGAGTCCAGATGATTTCTTCTGTATGGCCAGCATTAAGAAACTGGCGAACCTTATCCCGAGCCTCTTCAAAAGCATGGGTTGCCCGGGCACTCAGCACATGGGAGGCACGATGAACATTGGCATTGGCATAGCTGTAGTAGTGACTGACGGCATCAATCACTGAACGGGGCTTTTGTGTTGTCGCCGCATTATCCAGCCAAGCTAAAGGAAGGCCGTGAGCTGTTTCAGAGAGAATCGGAAACTGGAAGTGAATATCTGACGTCATGAAAGTTTGTCTTGTTAACTGATAGCAGCGCGTTGTCAGGTTATCTGCTTAGGCAAGTATTTAGGTGCGGGCAATCTTACACCAGACTGTAAGTGGTTACTTCGTCTATTTGCTCTTAAATATTTGCTCTTAAAAATAGTGTTTAACTTCAGTTTTGTTATTGGAGCCAGCGCCACAGCCAACCGACTTTTGGCAGACAGTCTTGTAAAACCTCTTCCTCGGTTTTGTTGTCGACATACGCTAAGTATTCGCACCAGTTTTGCTGAAGCCCCTTACCTGTTTCACTGTAGAGATAGTCACTGAATTCCTTGTTAAAAAAATCAAAACTGTCTTTTACGGAATCGTGCATTCTCCGGTGTATTTTTTTTACCGTTCCCGGAAAACGATGCTCAATCATAACCAGCATGCCGGCAGTATGAATGGGCTGATAACTGTATGAGTAGCCTTCTTCCCAGAATGTTGGGCAGGGGTTATCTTCGTCATAAACGACACATGTTTTGTCTATAAAATGCTTCTCAATGTTTTTATGCTTGATGGCCTCGCTTGTTCTCTTTAGGTACATTTCAAATGTGAAGGCTTCAAAACTGGTAAAACGCTGGTAGTCAGCCAAAGCTTCTGAAATCCAGATAGGGCGTCTGAAGCCCTCCTGTCGGTAGCGGCTCTGCAACAGATGGGTGAGTTCGTGGATAATCAGTCCGCCGCTCTTGTGTTTTAACCCTTTCAGGTAACCATCATAAATAATAAGGGAATCCGTGCTTGTTGTGTGAGCCAGAGCTTCAGGGTCGTTTTCGTCTTTATGCCGTAAAAATATGTCAATTTTGGCATCGGTTTTCAGCGTTTCATCTGTCCAGAGCTGCTCCCTGAGGCGCGGATACCACTCTCGTATAAATTCTATTAAATCCAACAGATCTCTCGGGATCTGTGGTGATGTTCGATCATATATAGCGCCTTTGGGTAATTTTTTGTAAATGTGGGAATCTATATTCCATATCTGAATATTTGGCACAGGAATGGTATCTGGAGCATGCCCAGAATCCGATGCATACAAGGGCAATTGCAGGAGCATCATTATAATAAGGGCTTTTAATAGAAAGCCGCTGGTCGCTGACATGATGAAATCTTTCCCTGAACATCTGTTTCAGTGAAGTAAGACAGTATCGCGGCAGGTTTGTTATCCGATTGCCAACATGAGTGTTAGCAATACTGACCATGCTGCTTGCCGGTGACACGGAAATCGGTATCCTGTGGTTCACCCTGACGTTAGTTTTTCCGGAGTTTTTGCGTGATAAGTGTCCAGACCCGCGATTTTGATGTGGCTGCAGAATATCAGGCTCTGTGTCTGTCCTCTGGGACGGGGGCTGCTGTTATGTTCAGTGGCCTGGTTCGGGATATGAATCTCGGTGACTCTGTTGGAGGTTTGTATCTGGAACATTATCCGGGTATGACCGAAAAATCTTTAGAAGCCATTGTTGAGGAAGCCAGAGTCCGGTGGAACCTGGATGATTTAAGGGTGATCCACCGGGTAGGGCAACTCAAGCCTGGTGATCAGATTGTTTTTGTTGGTGCGGCTAGCGCACACCGTCAAGCAGCTTTCGATGCCTGCCAGTTTCTTATGGATTACCTGAAAACACGGGCTCCCTTCTGGAAGCGTGAACAGACAACAGATGGAGACCGATGGGTAGATGCCAGGGATTCTGATGCGCAGGCAGCAGAACGCTGGAATGAAGAGCAGGAGATTTCAGAATAATGCGTCGTTTTCTCGCCGCTTTTATTGTTGTTTTTACTGCGACAGCTGCTCAGGCGGACACTCTGCGGGTGGCTGTTTCTGCGAACTTTCGCCAGGTTGCCGAAATACTGGCAACAGAGTTTGAAGAGCAGACTGGTCATACAGTCACGCTGTCGTCCGGTTCGACTGGGGCACTGTACAACCAGATTTCCTATGGTGCGCCTTTTGATGTGTTTTTGTCCGCCGATAGTCGCAGACCAGAGATGTTGGCCGAAACCGGTAGAGTCAGTGGTAAACCAGTGACTTATGCTTTTGGTCGTTTGGTGTTCTGGCAACCCGGCTCAACAGAGGTTACCTACAAAACCCTGAGCGGCTGGAATGAAAAGTTGGCCATGGCGAATCCGGATACCGCCCCTTATGGGTTGGCGGCTCGACAAGTTCTGGAGAACCTGGGCCTCTGGGAAAAGAAGAAATCTCTGGTGGTCCAAGGGACCAGTATTCAGCAGGCATGGCAATATGTTGCCACTGGGAACGCGGGTGCTGGTTTTGTGGCCTTGTCGCAATTGCGTACGGATGATGTACAGGACGGTTACCTGTTACTTCGTGATGAGCTTTATAACCCTATTCGTCAGCAGGCTGTGGTTCTTTCAGGCAGCAAAAACCAGAAGCTAGGTCAGGATTTTCTTGATTATATTCTTGCAAAAAAACAGCAGATTATTGTGCAGAAAGCAGGATATTTCCCAGCTGTTGACCCAGTTGTAGCCAAAGTTTCAGATACAGAAGGAAGTCACACGCCATGACTGGTGAAGCCTGGCAGGCCGTTAGTGTAACCCTGCAACTTGCAGGGTTAACGACATTGCTGCTTATTGCAATTGGCCTGCCGATGGCGTGGAAACTTGCTGGGATGACCAGCGGTTTCCGCCCGGTTCTGGAAGCTCTGGTTGGCCTGCCTCTGGTACTACCGCCGACTGTGCTGGGCTTCTATCTTCTGGTGGCATTCTCGCCCAATAATTTGCCCGGGCAAGTGTGGCAGGATTTAACCGGTACAACTCTGGCATTCAGTTTTTCAGGGCTGGTTTTGGCGTCTGTAATTTACTCCCTGCCTTTTGTCGTTCAACCATTGCAGCGTGCTTTTGAACAGCTGGATCGCGGACTGTTGGAAGCTGCCTCCTCTTTGGGGGCTGGCCCAATAGACCGCTTCTTTTCTGTTGTGTTGCCACAAACTTTCCGACCACTGCTGCTTGCGGCCTGTTTGGGCTTTGCTCATACCGTAGGTGAGTTTGGTGTGGTTCTGATGATTGGTGGAAATATTCCCGGAGAGACCCAGGTGCTCTCTATTGCTCTTTATGATGCGGTGGAAACTCAGGACTTTGCCAGCGCTCACACGATGGCGGCTGGATTAATGCTGTTTGCCCTGGTTCTTCTCATTGCACTTTACAGTCTGGACCGGAAAGGACACCGTTGATGTTATCTCTGGATTTTCACTACGAGCGGGATGACTTTCAGTTACAGGTGCGTGAGACCTTTGCCCTGGATGGCGTAACCGGTGTTATGGGGCCTTCGGGGTGTGGCAAAACCACATTACTGCGTTGTATTGCCGGATTGGAAAAGAGTGTGCAGGGAACGGTTTCTTTCTCAAATGCTTGTTGGCAGGACTCAAAGATATTCGTACCTCCCTACAAGCGTGGTATTGGCTACGTGTTTCAGGATGGGCGTTTATTTCCCCATCGGAATGTTCGGGATAACCTGAATTATGGTTTGCGCCGTAGTCGTAAACGTCATGGCCCTTCTTTTGAAAGTGTTGTTGAATGGCTTGAGATTGTTCCTTTTCTGGATCGCTCGGTAACAGAACTATCAGGAGGGCAGCGGCAAAGAGTTGCAATCGGGCGAGCTTTATTGGGGGCTCCACGCCTTTTATTGATGGATGAACCTTTAGCCGCTCTCGACTGGGCTTCCCGGGTGTCGATCATGCCCAGACTGCGGGATATTAATCGCCAGTTTGGTGTGCCGGTATTGTTTGTCAGCCATGACCGGGAAGAGATGGCTCGCCTTTCTGATGAGTTGGTGTTGATGGAAAACGGTTGTATCGAAGAGCGTGGCCGCAGTCGTCAACTACTCAATCGTGCTCAGGGTTCATTAGCTGATGATCATGCGCTTTCTGTTCTGGAGGCACAGGTGGTAAGAACTGACCGACCTTACGGAATTACTGAACTGGATGTTGATGGACGCCGGTTGATGGTGGATCAGTCGAATCTTAAAGAAGGTCAATCGGTTCGTGTTGTTGTTCCTGCAGCAGAAGTGAGCCTGTGCCTGGAAGATATTGAACGTATCAGTGTTCAGAATCGCCTGAAAACAACCCTCACGGATATTCGAGATATTGATGAGCATCACGCCTTGGTGGTGCTAACCCTTGAAGAACAAAAATTGCTGGCATTGATTACTCGCCGCTCTCGACACCGGTTGGCATTGAAAGTGGGTATGCCCGTGTATGCACACTTTAAGGCAGCTTGTTTGGAGGTTGTTTAATTGAGAACGCCCCTGGCTCTTTTCTTAATTATCACCCAATGTGGCGCTTAATTACGTTGACGGAGCCAACGTCTGTTACTTTTTCAAGATGGATAAGAGGTTCTGACCTATGTACGGACCATACATTGTCCCGTACGTAGGTCTCGTATATAGCCTCTAGGTATAACCATGAAAGTCCTCGGAAATACCGAACTCGAAGAGCAAACCTCAACACACTCTAATACGTGTTATTTTGTGTTTGATTCTGAAAAGTGCCGAAATAACGGCATACATACTTGTTATTTTGTAATTCTTTCCAATTAATAGAATCAATTGACTAAAAACTAACAAAAAAATCGTGCAGAAAGCTAGATAACGTTTTTCATCTACAATTTTTTTATTGATGGATTATCAAGGATTGATTGATGAGCAACTTTATTAGCTGTCGGATTGCTGCATACAAAGAAGATATCAGGATTCGGACAAGTAGAAATGAAAGCACACTTGCAGCAGTATTTAAAGCTATTCCCTCTTTGTGGTATGGGCGCTGTATAGTTTCAGTCGATGTCCAACAAACACATATGCAAATGACACCTCGCTTTTCATCGCAATCGGATCCTACGAATAGTACACAGCCAGATCCTGTTAATAAATGTCCGATTGGGTCTCGCAGTTCTTCGATTAGAAATGAACCTCATAAACAGGTGTCAGACCCATCAACGACAAACAAAGTGGATGAAAATAATGATACTGATACAGTAGATAGCTCTCGTCTCACCACACCAGACCCATCGATAAGCAATATGCCATCAACGGATGGCTCAAATATCGATTTTTCAAGATTAATCAGTATAGATACAGAGAGATCCTATACACCCCAGTCTTCTATTGATTTCAGTAGCGATGGAGACATGAGTAGCGAGCTTGATATCCATACCGCAGGTAGTGCTAGTGATGAGGATAGTGACCTTGAGTTTCCTGATCTTCCTGATCTTCCTGAGCCTCCTGAGCCTCCTGGTGGCAACCAACCAAGACGCCCACGAAGCCGTAACCTACCCCTTCCGAATATAAATCACAGAGGGGATGTGGATACTAACTTCAATCTTCGTCCATTTGTTCCTGTCGTGGTACCTACTTTTAGACCTATTTTTCATCGTCATGGAAGTAGTAGTAGTGAGAGTAGTAGTGGTGAGAGTCATGCTTTAAGTACTCCGCCAGCATCACCGAACAGAAGCTTGTCTACATCTTCAGACCTGAGTGCATTGTCAACCAGTGAGTATCCCATTGGGCCATCAAATCCACCGGACTATTCATTGAGTTCTTTGCCTGCATACCGCCGTGACGGCTCGACGCCACCACCTCCTTATGAAACTGTAGTTGGCCCTCATGTAGTAAATCATGCAACAGATCATACTTCTGTGGCTACAGCTGGTCTAACAGATATGTTAGGGACTGCTTTAGTCGAAACATTCGATGATCCCCTTAACTTGAATTTCCAAAAACAGTTTCAAAACCTTTTGAGGAGGCTAAATGAAAGCAACCCTTTATATAAATATCCAGGCTTCGTTCATTATGGTGTGAATTTTACCAAAACTCTGCTGTCCCCTGATGCTCGGAATGAGCTTTTGCAAGAACTCAGGCGTGAACTGAGATCACCTGCGGCCCATGGAAAAAACGACAAAGGTATTTTTGCTAATGCGATGCGAAATATAAGAGATAGACGTAAAAATCTTGATGGAAAGGCAGCAGCATTCCAGGATTATATTGATGGTATTCTTTTAAGAAAAGATTTCGATGAATTTAACTTGTCGGACGAACTTGATGACATGCTATCAACATTTAATCGTGAAGCCCCCAGTGATCTTGTTTATTTGTGTGATAGATTTCATTCGAACGAAAAGTACGCAAAGATCATTGACGAAATAAAGGCTACAGATGCTTATAATAACGATCGGGTAGCTGTGACGGCAAAAGAGACAGCAGCTTATCTATGTTCAAAATGTATTGAGGCTGAGGCAGACAATCAAAGCAATTCTAGAGTTTCTAAACGTATTGAAACTGTTAAAAATAATATTACTAATAGAATGCCTTATGTTCTCAATGAAGTACGTTTGCCGGAAGAGGTACAAGAGAACCAATATTTTGAAAAGTTTTTACTTGAAGAACTTCAAGAGTTCTATGAAGCCTTTCAGGAAGCAGACGCACAAAACGATTGATATTGATGTGTGCCAACCCTATGCATAAAGAATCTCCAAGCATGCATAGGCTGTATGCTCGCCCTGAAAAAGCCAAGGATCTTCTTCTTTTGCCTCTGGATTGACCTCAACCCTGAACTGACAGCATTGAGAAACTGTCTTTTGTCTTCAATGCCATACGACCAATTCGGCCAGACTTCAGAACACTCCAAACAAGCTCAACCGGGTTCAACTCCGGAGAGTAAGGCGGCGGGATATGGATATCCAGAAGGCGATCCTCACTTCGAAGATATTTCATGACCTTTTTCGCCTTATCATAGAGCCTTATAATATCCGTAGTCGGTAGAGTCTTTGGTGAGAATGATATGAGAGAGGGCATCCTGTTGATCAGGTAAAAGTTTGGCATTCTTACTGTGAGCGATAGGGCGCGTTTTCAGTGCCTCCAGACCACCTTTCTCATAGCGGCCAATTCAGCGATAAATGCAAGAAATATCAGTACAATACTCTTCAGAAAGGTGTTTGACTTTAACCCCGTCGAGCCACTTTTGAATAGCTTCAACTCGGATATTTTCTCTTACCTTTTGGAGAATATGTTTACTTGTATGGATAGAAAAACTATCGTGAGAGGGGTTTAAAAAATAGTTTCTACGATTATGAACTACCGTGACAAAATAACCTGTCGCCGTCAGCGCCCGACTACTGTTGAGGGACGGGATATTGTTGAAGAGACGGAAAGTAATCGTGGGCGTATTATTCAGTCCGCCGCTATTCGCAGGCTTCAGCAGAAAACCCAGGTTTACCCTCTTGAAACCAATGCGGCAGTACGCAGTCGTCTGACTCACTCTTTGGAAGTTCAGCAAACCGGCCGGTTTATTTCTCGCTGTATCCTTCATCGCTTAAAAGAAGACGGCAAGCTGAAAGAGTTGGGGCTGGATGGCATTGAAATAGCCTTTACTAATCTGGTGGAAATGGCGTGCTTGATGCACGATGTCGGTAACCCTCCATTCGGCCATTTTGGTGAGGCAGCTATTAATGACTGGATGGAAAAGAACTCTGAGGACTGTTTTTCCCGAGCTTTGGGAAAGGCCAAAGAAACACCTCTGTTCAAAGAAAAGCTGTTACCTGACCTTCTCCACTTTGAGGGCAACGCTCAGGGCTTGAGAATTATTCACAGCCTCCAGAAGTTGAACCTGACTTGCTCACAGGTGGCCGCGCTGGTGAAATATACCCGGCCGGCCTGGCAACAACAGGCTGATAAAGGTTACACCTATCGCCAGAAGAAGCCGGGCTGTTATTACAGTGAACAATCTTTGCTGGAAATGATTTGGAAGCATCTTGATATTGCCACCGGAAATCGATATCCACTGGTTTATATCATGGAGGCTGCCGATGATATTGCCTACTGTATTGCTGATCTCGAAGACGCGGTTGATAAAGGTATTTTGAATCTGAAACAGTTGCAGCAGTTATTGCAGGAAGAGTGGGATAACCAGTGTAAAAGAGCCGGTTTGGGTTTCAGCCGATACCTGCCTGGTATTGTGGATCAGGCTCTGGATGATAACGCCTCATCTCATCTTTTTGTAACACGTTTCCGCACACGTCTGGTGAAAGACCTGGTGGATTATGCAACCATCCGCTATTGCGACCATCATCAAGCCATTTTTGACGGTAGCCAGGATGAACCATTGATAGATGGGGGATCTGAGCAACATCTGGCTTTGCTGACTCTGAAGTGGGTTGCCCGTAAACATGTATTCAGTCAACCGGAGGTTGAAACACCTGAGCTTCGTGGTTATGCCGCTCTTATGGGGTTACTGGATATATATCGCCCCTTGCTGGAAATTTCACGGGAAAGTTTTACCGAGATTGTGAACGGGGAGCCAAACAAACACTTTATTGTACAGCGTTTGTACCACCGGTTGTCGGGTAAGCATCGAGAAGCTTATAACAGTGCATTGGCTGATCTTGAAGGATCGGACGATGAACTGCGGGCTCTTGAATGGTATTACCGGTGTCGGCTGATAATTGATTACATGTCAGGAATGACTGATAACTTTGTGCTTGATGAGTATCAGTGCCTTTCTGCCATTTAATTGAGAACACCCTCTAAGAACCTCTATCCTGCATGGCAATCTATTCTGAATAGAGCTTCTCTATTTTGTGGGTTGTTATGGGTTACTTTTTAAAACGTCAGCTTTTCAAGGGACTGAGTTTCATCCTGTTGTCCCTTTCAGGGCTACAAACTTTTTCTGTGATGGCAGGTACGCTAGACAGTTATATTGCCACCCAACCCTCAAAATTCAGATCCTACGGCGCGCAGTTGGCTGCCGTGAGGATGTCTCAGGCCTACTACTTTGAGGGCTATGAAAGAGTTTTGCCTCTGGCCAGCTATTCCGGGTCAACCAATTATCTCTATTACCAATGGTGGCAAAGAGCGGGGTTGCCTGATTACTCAGATAAGACCCAGTTTGGACACTATCCCGCTCTGGTGGCAATGGCTCAGGATGTTGACCGTTCTGAACGACCCTTACTCAATCCTGTCATTTGGCAGATTCTTAAAGAACAAAGGCCACAGGAAAAATGGCTGCAGAAAATGGCCTGGTTAGAGCATGAAATATCAGGCTTTATTCGTCTTATTCCTGCAGAAGGGGTTTTGCATCGTACTTGGGGACAGAGATATCCGGGAGATATTCTCGGTGAGGTTGTTGTTGACCGATGTATGGATGGGATGGACAACAATGAGAAAATACTCGCTCTGTGTAACAAGTTCCTTTCTCTCAAAGAGCGCTGGCTGGCTGAACGCAGTAACTACAACCCCGGCAATAAGAGCAACCCCGGCAATAAGAGCAACCCCGGCAATAAGACCGATCATATTTACCGGGACCGGCTCGAAAGTATTTTGTACTGGATCAGCAATGGCCTTATACATGAAGTGAGTGGTGATGGTGACAAAGCATGGGACTTTACTCACCTGGCAGAAGACGATAGCAGAGGGCAAACCAAGTCTGCCTACAGAAAGAAAAAACAGACTTTTATTCAGTCACTTTTGGACAATAATGACGTTCACCGGTGGAATGCTCTTTCATTACAATTGATCTCATATCCGTTTCCCCATCATGGTTTGAAAAATGCCTGGCTGGCAGTGAATGCACTGGAACTTTCGAACACTGTGGATTATGCATTTATTGAGAGTTTGCTTCACAAACTTGAAAATCTGCCTTCCGGGGAGAGTTTGGTTCTTGAGCTGCGAGCCAAAAACAAAGATAAAGGCAGGCGTGTTTTT
Organism: Parendozoicomonas sp. Alg238-R29; assembly: GCF_947331445.1. Classification (GTDB taxonomy): domain Bacteria; phylum Pseudomonadota; class Gammaproteobacteria; order Pseudomonadales; family Endozoicomonadaceae; genus Sansalvadorimonas. Next base: position 17,546 of record NZ_CAMZOG010000051.1, read on the forward strand.
TTCTCAAAAGACAATGAATCTGGTCAGGTGCTGATTTACCAAACTGCTCAAGCGGAATCGGAGTGGTGGAATGATAACCGCAAACACTGGTATCGTTGGTGGGTCTTGAAATATCCGCAGTATGCATTCATGCGAGCAGCAAGAAGTATTCCTGGAATAGAGGCCGATTCTCGCCCAGTTCTGGGTATTCTGGTAAAGAATGTTGGCATTCTTTCTGCCAATAGAGCTGGGCTGAAAAAGTTTTTGTTAAAAGACCGAAGTGGTAAAGACTTTTATAACGGAGATGCTTTATTGCTAAAGATTTTGCCTGACAACAAATGATTTGACGGAAAACGGTTACTCTTGATTTTGGAACAGTTTGATCATGGAATCTATCAGAGACTCATTTTTGAAAATTTTTTCGTGCCCCAGGTTTGGAAGCAGATGATGGGTCACTGTGTTTCCAGAACCGAACTTTTCCTCAAGGTAAGTGGCCATTTCCTGGCTTCCTGCTGAGGGAATAAAATCATCCTTCTCCCCATGCAATATATGAATCGGCACTCTTGTATGCTCAAGTTCAGCCTGGTTGTCCATGCGGAACTTCATAATAAAACTGATAAAAGGAATGGGGAATGGAGTCACTTTTGTGATGATTTCGCTCAAAACCCTGAAAGGTGCAAGCAGGATCACGTTTTTTATACCGCTGCTCCGTACGTTGGCGAGGTGGCTTGCAGCCCCAGTTCCAATGGAATAACCGATAACGGTGACGCTTTTATAGCCTGCATGATCATAAGCTTGCTCGTTGTAGAGCTTTTTACCCTCTGCAATAATAGTGTCGAAGGCACTGACTGCATCGCTATAGAATTCGCTACGATTTTTGAGAACCAGGTTGTTTTTATAACCCCGGTACTCAGGAAAGAATACATCATAACCACTGTCGTTTAGGTGTTGACCCAAACGGTTTGGCTCTTTAATTGAGACTTCTGGAGGCAGCTCTAACTCTGTTTCACTATCGGCAGGGGCTCGCGTCAGACCAAAGTACCCGCTGTTAGCCATATCATCAGATGAGGCTCGGGTTGGGTGGAACATAATAATTAGCTTCTGGGATGGGTGGCTTGAGCGGATGAGGTTCCCGATCATTGTCTTTTCGTCATGAAGCTTTACTTCAATTCTTTTGGTGTGTTTCGGAATAAATGAGCGTTGCCATTTTTTGTTTACACCGTGGAATGTCAGCCGACGCTCCAGAGTTTCTCCAAGATAAACGCCTTTCTGCCAGCTCCAGGATTGTAGCTTTGCAAGAATCAACAGCTTCACTGTTAATAAAGGCAGGCGACCCCAGCCGGGAATAATGGGTCTTTCGATAAACGGTGTTAAGTGGCGGATATCGCCACCAAATGTTTCCGTGGCCTGAAGTGATATATCTGGAAGAGCAGTTTGCTTACAAGGAATAATGGTGGACTCACCCGGTGTTGCCCAGATATTGAAGTGCTTGTGTGAACCAAATATGGAAAGGCCTTTGGTTTGTTGCAGCCGAACCAGAAGTTCGTTGGTTGTCAGCGAAAATGGTTTTAGTTGCCTCTGGGTATCATGTGCGTAGTGGTTGGCGATGGCATTGAGCAAAACAGGAGATAAAGGGTCTGCTATCTGAAACGGAGGATTATGACGCGGCGATTGAAAATCAGAGATTAAGGTTGTCCACCAAATACCATTGATTGACGGCAGGGGGATTTCATCAATATCACTCCACCGCTCATTTTGAGTAGCAATAGAAAAGAGCTTCAGTTTCCCCTGTTGATTTGTCGGGTACAGTTGCAATGACGTATATCCTCTTCCCCGTGCAGCGTTCACAAGGTTTGTAAGAGCCTGTGCAGGAATGTGCGGATCTTGGGGTAACAATTCATCATCGTGTGTGACAGCATATTGTTCTGGCCAGGAAATAACCAGACGGGTTTCTCCAAAGGATGTCACCGGATGCTTTCGTTCCAGCAGAATAGTTATTCCTTTAGGAATGTTGTTGCCTTCAAGGTGGAAGTATTTCCGGTTATAGACAGCCCATTTTTTGAATTCATGCCGGAGTTCAGGCGTGAGTGATTTTTGAGCACTGTAGAGCAGGGTGATAAAGCGCATGAATGTTGACAGACTGCCAGCCCAGTGGGCTTTTCCCGAAGCCAGAATCAGGCTGCCGTCAATCATCGGTGGAATCGCTTTAGAGAGTGCGCTGCTCAATGATTTGGAAGGGGATAAAACCTGATCCCATAAATAAGAAAGAATTGGGTAAGCCAGTCCTCTTAAAGATTCACTGGGAATCATCTGATTCAGCTGGCGTGAAAAAAAACCAAGAGAAAGGTTGTTGGCAGCCAGTATCATGCCAGGTATAACAAGTTGCGTAGTTAAACCAGTAATCAGGTTATCGGTTCTGGAAACGGGAAACCTTTTTATATAACCCCTGCTTTGCAGAATGCTGGGCGTGCTGTTTAGTAACTTCTGTTGTTTTTCAAAAAGCAGTTGTTCTTGTGGTGTAAAAACATCTTCACTTTGTGATCTGACTTTGCAGGCCTGCACAGGGGCTGTAAGTGCGAGAAGGCAGGTGAACACCACATAGCTAATTTGTGGATGAGTGATAAGGGCGTATATTCGAAGGTGAACCACAGATATAGTTACTTCTTATAAGCAGCTACGGCACTTACACCCTAGTGCTCCGTTGGAAATAGCGCCAGTTTTCGTGTTTATTCATGTTTGTGTCCGGATTAGGGGGTGGTAACAAGGTGATCAACAGGAAAAAGGTTGGTGTTGCCCTTGGCTCTGGATCTGCCCGGGGCTGGTCTCATATTGGGGTTCTTAAAGAGCTACGTGAAATGGGCATTGAGCCGGATGTTTATGCCGGATGTTCTGTTGGCTCCCTGGTAGGGGCGGTTAGCGCCATGGACTACCTGGATGAATTTGAAAAGTGGGTGCGATCCTTGAACTGGCGAGATGTCTGGGGGCTGGTGGATGTCAGCCTTGCTGGTGGTTTGGTGCGTGGGGATAAATTGCTCAGTTTCTTTAAGGAAGCCGGTATTGATATCAATATCGAAGATATGGGTTGTGTTTACGGCGCTGTCGCTACAGATCTTGAGACCGGTCAGGAGCAGTGGCTGAAACAGGGTGCAGTTCTCGAGGCTGTCAGGGCTTCCTGCACATTTCCCGGGCTTTTCCAGCCAGTGTGTAGAGATGGCAGCTGGCTATTGGATGGCGGTTTGGTTAATCCTGTTCCGGTATCTTTGTGTCGGGCACTGGGAGCAGATATTGTTATTGCAGTAGACCTGAATACCCAGCTGGTAGGGCGCCACGGAGTGATGCCTCAGAACGGGCACAATAAAGTTGAAGAAGACCTGCACCCCGACGATTCCGGAACCCTGAAACGGATGAAGTCTTGGCTTTCCTCAGCAACCAGCAAGAATGAATCACGGGAAGAAAACCCGGGAATCATGGAAGTGATGGCAGCATCCATTAATATTATGCAGGATCGCATAACCCGAAGCCGTATGGCTGGTGATCCACCTGATGTGTTGCTCTCACCAAGGGTCAGCGATATTGGAATGACAGATTTCGAGCGGGCTCCCGACGCTATTCGAGAGGGGGTTGCCGTGGTAAAAAGTGCACGCCACCGCATTCTTGATATTTGCAGGCTGCCTGTTGAACTGCCTGAGTTAGAGCATCACTAAAAACCTCAATAGACCTAAGGCTTTGTAACAGAAGCCTTTTCTACATCTCTTTTTAACATACTTTCCAATTGAACAATCTGACCCTCAAGCCGCCGCAGGATATGGCGTTTATTATTGTTGTGCTGAGAAACTTCAGAGCGTGTGCTCTGCTCGTGAACATCTACTCTTGAATCTGCACATCTCGTGTATTGGTTGTTTGAGAGCATGTTAGAACCTTCCCTATAACAGTGTGCACTCAGACATTTCTATTAGCTCTGTTGTTTCGTGATGTTGGGTTAATTTTTTCTATACGTGCATACATAAATATTTTTAATGTGTACCATCGTACATAAAACAAATATAAAGAGAACACTCTATGAATTTCAGTAACAAAACCGTTCTGATTGCTGGGGCTTCTACAGGTATCGGGCGTGCGGTTGCCTTGCAGTTAGGAACGCAGGGTAATCGTATTATTGCTACTGCCCGCCGACAGGAGCTGCTGGATGCTCTTGCTGACAAAATCAGCAATGCTGGTGGTGAGTGTCTTCCGATCGCGGCAGATGCGCTGAATGCTATGGATATGGCTGATGTCGTGAACAAAGCTGTTGAACGCTTTGGTGTTATTGATGCAGCTCTGCTGAATATAGGTGATGGCCCCTCTTTTAACATGTCGACGACTGGTGCAGATGCTGTGAAGCAGAATATGCGCATTAACTACGATACGCTGGTGAATAGCCTGATGCCGCTAATTGCTCGAATGAAAGAGCAGAAGTATGGATTAATTGCGCATACAAACTCTTTAGCTGGGTTTATTGGATTGCCGCAGCAGGGGCCTTATTCTGCCGCCAAAGCGGCTGGACGGATATTAATGGATACTTGTCGTATAGAGTTGGCGCCGTGGAATATCCGTTTTGTTAGTGTGTATCCAGGTTTTGTTGCCACTGAACGAGTGGCCGCTGATGGTATTCCTGCGCCTATGGAGATTTCCGAAGGGGCGGCAGCAAAGCATATTATTTACGCCATGGAAAACGAAAAACGGGATTACCTTTTCCCGTTCCCCTTACGCTGGTTGATCCGTTTGGCTCGTATTCTTCCCAAACCCGTTGTTGCGTTTATTACCAGCAAAATGATGGCTGAGGAATATTAAGGGGTAAAACGAGCTTAATCCTGCGCATTTGACGTTTATGTCTACACTTTCCCGCTCTGCCTATTTAGGGATGTGTAGACAGCATGCTCACTCTCTTCAAACGTATAGAACCTGTTGCTGTTTCTATTTGCCTTCTTGTTTTACTTATTCTTTCTCTTTGTGTGGCGAATACTGCCTTGGCAGCAACAACAAGGGCAGCAACAACAAGGGCAGCAACGAGGGCCGAAAAAAACGCAGCAGCGGCCGGTGCTTCCTCTCAGGCAGCTACTGTAAAAGCTGATGTTTCAAGTCAAGAATCGGATGATTCCGATAAGTGGTCATGGTTTGCTGCATGGATAGAAAGGACGCCTGACTACTCAGATATGAAAGCCAGGGCTGCCGAACGTGGTATAGATATGATCGAGGTTAGTTATCCTGCTGAAAACGCCCCTGCTTTTTATCATCGGTTAGAAAGTATGCATGGGCTTATGATGAGCTTTAGAACTCATCTTCTGGATTGGCTTCGTGATTGTGACTTTAAGGAACTGCATCTAGAAGGTGGTTATTCTGCGCCAAAGCTACCGGAAGATGCTGATAAAGGCTTGAGAGTTTACCTGTTGGATAGAGACCCTCTGCTCATTATATCCATGGCTTATATGATCCATTTGATTCGGTCAAATGAATCCAAACTGACAGAAACAGAACTTTTATATTTCGAACTCTGTCTGGAATGGATGAACACTTTTTTGTTTCCTGATGGTCTTACTCCCATCGAGTGGGAAGAAGAATACCAACAGTTTATTGATGCTTACAACATTGCTAAAGGCTGGAGTGAGGCTGAATTTGACCTTCCTGTTGCTTCTTCTGAAAAAGAATTAGAAGACAAGGCTGCCGCGTTGGATGCGGATTCTGCTGAATTAATAGAGAAGTATCTTTTTCTGGAGAAGTACCCTCATTGGAGCAATGATGATCTTGAACTGCGGACAGTGTGGGATGCCGTTAGGGCTATTGATGAAAATGATATGCATTTTGAGCTTGCGAGTGACGATAAACTTTTTTTAAAAGATTATGGCTTATTTGTACTTAAGCTGGCATTGATGAGCCCTTATCTGCATGACAGTGAGAAAGCCCTGACAAGATTCTGGCTAAAACTTTCTGAAATCAGAGTATTTTTGTCTTCAGGATTAAGCGAAGCCGAATGGAGACAAACAGTAAGAAAATATACGCCTGCTGGATGTGATGACTTCCATAAGAAGGCTGTGTCTGGGAGTGAGGGGAGTAAGAAGAGGCTGCGTGAGCCTTTAAAAAGAAGACGCAGCAGGCGTTTGTTAACGATGGAGGATTCTGAGCCAGAAGATAATGAAGAATACAAGGAGGTCGCAAAGGCCGAACTACCGCCTGTTAAGGCTGAGGCGAAAGTGAAAGCTTCCGGCCAGTTACGTGCGCGGAAGAGTCACCTTTTGGAGAAAAAGAAAACAAAAACGGTTGTTGTTCGTTTATCGGCGGGAAAAGCTTCAGGGGGAGGGGGAGATAAGGCGGAGCTGGCTAAGCTGTTAGATAAACCGTCTTCAACGAGTCAGGCACCACCTGCGTCGCAACCTGTTCCATCAAAACGGGCAGCAGTGTTACCGAGAAAGCAGTCACCAGGAAAGCAGTCACCAGGAAAGCAGTCATCAGGAAAGCAGTCACCAGGAAGCGCTTCTCTGACCTGCTCGTTTGATGACATTGTATCAGCCATGAATGCCACCCATGGGGTTCCCAAACAATCTGCGAACAAAGTAAGGAAACAAGCCGTTCACGAGATAAACCAGTCAGCACAGTCGTCTTCAGCTTTAACCTCTGCAAAAGCAACAGCCACATCTGAAAAGGCGGGAGCCCCTTCGAATATTGGACTTCATAAGAAAGCTTCTTCCACAACCAAGCTACAAGACTCTAAGCCGGAGGATGCGGTCAGGCCAATCTCTGAAGGTTTTTCGAGCCATGTTGAAGGAAATAAAGGTAAGGTTACCATCCCTCCGTTTTATGGGTCAGTTGCCGCCACCCCTGAGACAGAAAAATAAAGGCTCAGGTAATTCAGGCAAGTATCTCTTTAAAGTTCTGGCGAACCATTCTGTGTTGAATGGTGGTATTCATAAAGTTTTCGCCACCAAGGCGAGTTAACCATTTTACAACATCTTCTTTTTGTTCCGGCGGAACCTGTTGCCAGGCATCCAGTGAACGCTGGGTCATCCATTGTACATACGAGAATCGGCCGCGCTTGCCTTGCTCTCCACCAATAACATAAGGGCCTCTGCCCAGAATTCTTGGAATGCGTGATCGACTAGGGTTGGATTGTATATAGGCTTCCACTGTTTTCAGAACCGAGCGACAAAACTCGAATTGCTCTTCAAGGATAAGTTTCAGTATTGGTTCCAGAGTTACCGGTACAACGTCATCTGACAGGTACTCACCTTCATTCTGCTGTTCCGGGTTTAATAATCGCTCGAACCAGGCCCGTACATTTGGTTTATCGTCATATAAATGGGTTGTGCCGGGATCTCTATAGAGGTGTGCCCACAACGGACCAAATAATGAGAAGTCTCCGATACAGGGTTTACTTCCCAGCAGGAAATCGTGTTCTGTAAAATGTATTTCCAACAGCTCTATCAGGTGGATAGTATGTTTTTCCAGACCAATAGCAGCCTTACCATCCATACCAAACCGAGAGGGTTTCATATAAGCGCGCATCATCTGACCAATACGAATTCCAATCAGTTTTGCCAGCCAGGATGGCCCCCATGGCCAGGCATTACGGGCAAATTCATTGACTGCGAAGCGATAGTTTTCTGGTGTGCGCCAGCGATAGTGCAGGGCAGACATAACCAGCCATTCATCGCCATGGAGTTCCAGTAAATTAGCGGCAATACGTTGCTTGGGGGTTGTTGGGAAAACCGGGTTCTCAGCAAAGCGTTTCTCCAGAATATCGATGATTTCACTAGAGTCCTGCAACCATTCACCATTTGGAGTTTGCATAGTTGGCATAATCGCTTTCCCCACGCGAAAGCGAATGTCACCAATCAGTTTTAATACGCTGGGAGCCTGATCTTCAAAGGGAATTTGCTTGTATTTCAGGTAAGCCAGCGTTTTCTGAGAATAGGGGGAGACTGTCCAGCCATAGTGTTTGTAGGTGTCCGAAAGATTGCTGGCGTTATTGTTGGGCATGATTCGCTCTGTAAAAGAAAAGCTGATGGCAAACTGTTCCATACCCGGTTTCTGCAGACTATTGCCGGAGTGACAGGGGGGGACCATTCCTTCCGACAGAATGAGAATGCCTTTCTATACTCACCCCCTTGTACGAGTGTGCTGAATGTTATCGGGGGGGAAATGCACAGACGGTCGCAGAAGGGAAGAATAGCGTTTAGATGGGTTGTGTTGAGCTTTTTAGCTTCTGTATGTTTGGCAATAGCAGGCTTTTCTGTGGCGAAGCCACCAAATCATAATTTTGGTGATGACTATAACGAGCCGGTGTTGGAATCAGAGTGGGAAACCTCTGATCTGGCCGGATTAAAAGCAGAAGTTCTGGGGCAGATTGGTTATTTGAGTCAGGCTTTGAGCCGCTATGAAGGTGGGGGAAATGTTCAGACATTATCTGCACTGGCCTCAACAGTGGCCGTCAGTATGGTTGATGGTGCACTCACCACCCTTTTCTCACGTTTTCTCAGCCTTGTGGTAAGGAGAGAGGGTGCAGTTCTGACATCTTTTGGTACGGCGACTTTTTACAGTGCCATGGCGCTGACATTTTCCTACCAGATGCTTCGTCTGCTGGGATATAACCAGCATGTGGATTTTAATTCACACCTTCGCTTTTCTTTAGAATCCGTTGGATTTGGTCAGGTTGCAGGATTGGTTGGATTTTATTTCTCTCACAAAAACTGGGCACGACTGCAGGAGCATGATGGTCAGACAAAAATAGTAAAGTCGCTGACATGTCAGGTTCCCAGTGGAAAGGATTATGGTGCTGGTAACCTGAACGATTTTAATAGCACGATTCACTACATGGCTGGCAGGCTGATCGTAAGTGCCATTTATTACGCAATGAGAACTGGGCACTATTCCTCTCAGGTTCAATACAAGATGGTACTACTGAATAATGATCTGGCCAGAGCAAACGATGCTCTGGCCAGACTTGAACAGCAAGAGCGGGTTGTTAATCCAGGAAAAGGTCGGGGAAAAGCTTATCAGCGTTCTCAGGGTTACAGGCATAAGGAACAAAGTCAGTAACACCACGATCTCGAAGAAGATCTTCATCCAGAAGCGTTTGGCCGGTTAGCTCTAGAGCTGGTGTTACAAAGATTTCCCGGGCAGCGTCGGCCATAATTTCTGGGCCACGGCTGCGGGCATTGAGGGAGCTGTCACCTACATTTTTGAGGGCAGACGTAGCAATAGTCGTGCGAGGCCACAAGGCATTGACGGCAATGCCATAACGCTTGAATTCACCTGCCATACCCAGGGTGAGAATTGTCATGCCGTATTTACTTAAGGTGTAAGCGGCATAGGGTTTCAACCACTTCTCGGCCATGTTCAGGGGGGGAGACAGATTCAGAATATGACCGCCTGCTTCCGACTTTTTCAGATATGGCAGAGCTGCCTGAGAGCAGACAAACACTGCACGGGAGTTGATCTGGTTCATCAGATCGTATTTTTTAACCGGCGTGACTTCTACCGGTGTCAGACTGATCGCGCCAGCATTGTTCACCAGAATATCAATGCCACCGAAATGTTCAGCAGCCCGTTTCATGGCAGCTTGAACCTGCTCTTCGTCGCGTACGTCCAGCTTGATTGCCAGTGCCTGACCACCTGCAGCCACAACTTCTTCGGCAACAGTGTGAATGGTTCCTGGAAGCTTAGGGTGTGGCTCGTCCGATTTGGCTGCGATGACAATATTGGCGCCTTCACGGGCGCACTTCAAAGCCATCTCTCGACCAATACCCCGGCTGGCTCCGGTAATAAATACTGTTCTATTATTGAGGGCAATTTCTTTATTCATATCATTCACTCCCAAAATTTATGGTGACTATTGTGACCAACCCTGAGAGCTGTCACTTTGTATAACCTAAGAGCTGTCACTTTGTATAAAGAGAAGAGCTTGATCGGTCAGCTGTTCGATATTGTAGTCACCACCATCCTGATACCAGTTGGTAGTCCAGTACAGGGCTCCCCCGAGAAAACGGCGCAGGATTAAGGGATCAAGGGCCTGCCTGGTAATACCAGCGTCAGTTGCGGTCTGTAACTCCTTCTGCCAGAGGCGTTCATATTCATGGCGTCGATTGAGCAGGGATGACTGACTCTCTTCAGAAAGAGAGCGCCATTCAAAGACCAGTACAGTGAGAGCGTTACCCTTCTTTCCCAAAATAGCTTCAAGTTCACAGTGGATCATGGCTCGAATACGTTCTTTCGGAGTACTGGTATTTTTTAATGCCTGTTCCATGGTGGCTAAAAGGTTTTCAACACAATCACTCATCACCGCCCGCAGAATTTCATCTTTATTGCGGAAATGGTGAAAGATACTGCCAGAGAGAATCCCTACTTCATTGGCGATATCCCTGACAGTCGTTCTGTCGTAACCCTTTGCCCGAAAGAGCTTTGCGGCTGCCTCAAGCAGGCGGCCGCGGGGACTGTCTGGATCGGTTATTTGAGGTGTCTGATTTTCATTCATGCTGCGACTTCATCTTCTGCAGCTTTGGCGATGGTTGCCAGCACCTGGCGAACCTTCACCTGATCGCCAGAATTCACTGAAAGCCCTGAAAGGGTGCCATCACAGGCTGCCTTGAGAGGGTGCTCCATCTTCATGGCTTCCAGCACGAGTACTGTTTGACCACGGCTGACCTGTTCACCTTCTGCAACCAGTACATCAACAATCAAACCATCCATACTGGCGCGGATATCCCCCGAACCTTCACCATCTTCAGCATTCGCCGGAGTGTGGGTCTGATCGTGGAAATGGTAACAGCCGGAGTGAGTATTAAGCCAGAGTCCATCAGAGTTGAGGCTGAAAGAAGAGCTTTGTCGTACATTGTTAACGGTATAGAGAATCGTACAGTCGTCGGCGTTATGCAGAGTCAGGGGCGATGTTTCTTCGTCTGCGGTAACTGTCCACTGATTTCCCTGAGAATTTGTCAGTGTCAAGGCTGTTTTAGCATCACCGGAACCCAGAAGGCATTCAAACCTGTTTTGCCCAATACTGCGCCAACCTTTGCTGTCACCCAGGTTTTCGTTCCGGAGTAATAGAGCGGCCAGCCCCTGTTCTGCCAAAGACGGTTTCACAGGTTGTAAGTTTTCTTCTTCGCCAAACTGGTTCAGGAAAGCTGTTGTGGATAAACCAGCCGCAAAGTTCTCATGTTTGAGAATCGCGGCCAGCCAGTTTTTATTGGTGTGAACCCCTGTCAGAACAGAATCTTCAACAGCACGAATCAGACGGCGGCGGGCTTCATTACGATCTTTACCATAAGCGATAACCTTGGCCAGCATCGGATCGTAATAAGGAGTGACTTCCTGCCCGGAACGAATGCCGTCGTCTATACGAACACCTTCACCAGATGCTGGCAGCCAGTTCTGAATCAGCCCGGTTTGGGGCATAAAGTTCTGGCTTGGATCTTCAGCGTAGAGGCGAACCTCCATCGCGTGACCGGTTAAAGTAATCTCATTCTGTTTGAGTGGCAGAGGTTTGCCTGCAGCTACGTCCAGTTGCCACGCCACAAGGTCAGTATCAGTAACCAGTTCTGTAACCGGGTGCTCAACCTGCAGGCGGGTATTCATCTCCAGGAAGTAGAAACTGCCATCGGTGTCTAGCAGAAACTCAACTGTACCGGCGCCAACATAGTTGCAACTTTTTGCTGCCAAAACAGCTGCTGCTCCCATGCGTTGGCGCAAGTCTTCATCAACGGCCGGAGAAGGGGCTTCTTCCACAACTTTCTGGTGACGACGCTGGATAGAACAATCACGCTCTCCCAGATAAACAACATTGCCGTGCAGGTCTGCAAATACCTGAATCTCTACATGGCGAGGTTCAAGAATGGCTCGCTCCAGAATCAGCTCACCGCTGCCAAAAGCGCTGGAGGCTTCGCTGCGGGCGCTTTTAATTTGCGCTGCAAGATCTGAGTCGTCAGTCACCAGACGCATGCCACGGCCACCACCACCGGCAGAAGCTTTCACCATCAATGGGAAACCTACACGCTGGGCCTCTTTCAGCAGGGTTTCGTCATCCTGTTTATCGCCCTGATAACCGGGAATACAGGGAACACCAGCGGCTTCCATTGCAATCTTCGAGTGACGTTTGCTGCCCATGAGAGCAACGGCTTCTGGCGGGGGGCCAATCAGTGTTATGCCAGCTTCTTTACAGGCGGTGGCGAAATCTGCATTTTCAGAGAGAAAACCATAGCCAGGGTGAACAGCGTCAGCGCCAGATTTCTTTGCCGCATCAATAATCTTTTCAATGCACAGATAAGATTCACCAACCGGTGCTGGCCCTATGCAGACCGCCTGATCTGCCAGGTCAACATGTGGGGTATTGGCATCTGCTTCGCTGTATACCGCAACAGTGCGGTAGCCCATGGATTTTGCAGTGCGAATAACCCGGCAGGCAATTTCACTACGGTTAGCGATAAGAACCTTGCTAAACATTACTCGACCTCCGTTTCAGCCCAGGCAGGCAGACGCTTTTGAACAAAGGCCATAGTGCCTTCCTGACCTTCGGGGCCCTGAATGGCAGCCGAGAAATCTCGGGCAGCGCCATCCAGAAGTTCTTTCATCGGCTTTTTATCAACAGCGAGCATCAGCTTTTTAGTGACCGCATTCGCGCCGGGAGCACAGCGTTGTACCTTGGCAATAACTTCCGCAAGGGCTTGTTCGAGCGCTTCGGTGGAATCATAAACATCATGGCTGACGCCCAGCTCAACAGATTCTTCTCCGCTGAACTTTTCCCCGAGTAATGCCAGTCGGCGCGCTTTGGTTAAACCAATGCGTTTAACAACAAAGGGAGCGATTTGTGCCGGAGGAATCCCGAGCCCGGTTTCCGGCAAGGCAAAGCGGGCGTTTTTGTGAGTCAAAGCGATATCAGAAATACAGGCCAGGCCAAAACCACCGCCCATTACGGCTCCTTCTAACATGCAGATGACGACTTGTGGCAGTTGCTCTGCTGTTTCCAGAAGCTGGCCGAAAGTTCGGTTGAGTTCATAAAAGGGGTCGGAGTCATTTTTGCCAAGATTGGCGCGGGCAGTCGCCATATCCTTGATATCACCTCCGGCACAGAAATGCCCCCCAGCACCACGTAAGACAATGGCGCGAATCTTTGGGTTTACAGATGCCGCATCAAAAACTGACAACAGCTCCTGTACCGTTGCCAGACTGAGAGCGTTACGCACCTCAGGCCGGTTAAAAGTAATAATCAGGGCTGCTCCCTGACGGGATAGCTCAAGTGTTGAGCAATCAGGTAATAACATGAATTGCTCCCTTACTTGCGCTTGCCGGGCAGAATGCCCATGGTTTTGCAGATAATGCCCAGCATGATTTCGTCAGCACCACCGCCAATGGAAGTCAGGCGCATATCCCGGTATACACGGTTTACGTCGTTTTCCATCATATAACCCATGCCGCCCCAGAATTGCAGGCAGGCATCAGTCACTTCACGACCTAAACGGCCGGCTTTCAGTTTCGCCATAGAAGCCTGTTGCAGTACGTCACCACCACTGATGTAGGTTTCTGTCGCCTGATAAATCAGGGCACGCAGTGCTTCGACCTCTGTTTGCAGCTCGGCCAGACGGAAGTGAATGTACTGGTTGTTGATCAGGGGCTGGCCAAAGGTGTGACGTTCTTTACAGTAAGTGATGGTGTCAGAGATACACTGCTCAAGACCTTTGATGGACATAGCTGATCCAAACAGACGCTCTTCCTGGAACTGGATCATCTGCATCATAAAGCCAGTGCCCTCGGCGCCAATACGGTTGCGTTGAGGGACGCGGACATCATCAAAGAACACCTGGGCTGTATCAGAAGAGCGCATACCCATCTTGTTCAGTTTTTCAGAGAAGGTGATTCCCGGGGAATCCATAGGAACAACAATCAGTGACTTGTTCTTGTGAACTTTGTCGTCTGACGTATTGGCCAGCAGGCACATAAAGTCAGCCTGGGTTGAGGTGGTGATCCACATCTTGGTACCGTTGATGATGTAGTCGTCACCATCTTTTTTTGCGGTAGTTTTCAGACCCGCAACATCAGAACCCGCACCAGGTTCACTGACACCGATACAGGCAACCTTTTCACCGCGAATCGCGGGAGCCAGAAACTCTTCTTTCAGTTCATCACTACCGAATTTGGCGAGGGCAGGCGTTGCCATATCTGTCTGTACACCAATCGCCAGTGCAACGCCACCGGCACGGGCAGTGCCCAGCTCTTCGGCGAAAGCCATCTGGTAGCTGTAATCCAGGCCAAGACCGCCAAACTTCTCAGGTTTGTGAATACCCAGAAGGCCGAGGTTACCCATTTTTTTGTACAGTTCATGGGCCGGGAAGTGACCTTCACGCTCCCACTGTTCGGTGTAAGGGTTCATCTCCGTATCAATAAAGTTACGGACTGTGCGTTGCAGTTCTTTGTGTTCCTGGGTGAATTTCATGTTGTATCTCCAAATTTTTTGTTTTTGTAATCGATTAGAAATTTAGAAACGGCTCACACCAAATGTGGAGCCGTTTAATTCGCGGACTTCAGCTGTACGACAAATGTCGAGCAGGTAAGCGAGGATTTTTCGGGTATCTCTAGGATCTATCAGTCCATCGTCGAGCAGGCGAGCAGTACAAGCCAGCGCCGAAGAACCTTCGGTCATTTGCTTCACAGTCTTCTGTTCAAGGGCATCAATCATTTCGGCGGGCATCTGTTGCCCCATACGCTCCATCTTGGCCTCTGCGACAATGCGTAATACTTTGCCAGCCTGTGCTGCACCCATAACTGCCGTAGTGCTGTTCGGCCAGGCAAACAGAAAGCGGGGGTCAAAGCCTCGGCCGCTCATTGCATAGTTGCCAGCACCATAGGAACCGCCAATCACAATACTGATACGTGGTACACGGGCGTTGGCAACAGCCTGAATCAGCTTGGAACCATGTTTAATAATACCGTTGCGTTCAACTTCGGTACCCACCATAAAGCCGGTGGTGTTGTGGAGGAACAGCAAAGGAATGCCGCTTTGATCCAGGGTATGGATAAACTGTGCGGCTTTGGTTGCGCCTTCTGGAGTAATGGGGCCATTGTTGCCAATTACACCGCAGGTCATGCCCTCTATGGAAAGATGGCCACAGATTGTCTGATTGTCGTATTCGCCCTTAAACTCAAGGAATTTTGAACCATCAGCGATACGGGCGATGACTTCCCGCACATCGTAAGGTGTTTTGAGGTCAGCCGGGATAAGACCAAGCAGTTCTTCGATATCGTAAAGCGGCTCATCGAATGATTCTTTGGGTAGGGCTGGAAGCTTTTTCTCCCAAGGAAGCATGGCCATAATTTCCCGGACAATGCGAACCGCATCCCGGTCATCCTCTGCAAGATATTCACCGGTACCGGCAGTCTGGCAATGCATCTCTGCGCCACCAAGTTCTTCATCAGTCGCAATCTCACCTGTTGCAGCTTTCAGCAGAGGTGGGCCAGCCAGATACATGGTGGCCTGTTTACGCACCATGACTGTGTAATCAGAGAGACCAGGCTGGTAAGCACCACCTGCCGTTGCGCTGCCGTGTACGACAGTGATCTGGGGAATGCCAGCGGCAGACATGCGTGCCTGGTTATAGAAGGCCCTGCCACCAGGAGAGAATGTCTCTGTGGCATGGTTCAGATCGGCACCGCCACTCTGGGACAAGGCGACCATGGGCAGTTTGTTTTCCAGGGCAATCTGCTGAAGACGCAGGCGTTTTTGCAGACCGATAGGTGTAATTGTTCCGCCCTTGATAGCGTAGTTATCCACCATCACAATGCAGCGAATACCGGAGACATAGCCAATACCACACAAGGCTCCACCGCCAGCAGAGCTGCCATCCTTATCGCCATACATTTTGTAACCGGCAAGGGAAGATAGTTCAAGGAAAGGTTTGTCGGGGTCGATCAACAATTCAAGGCGTTCACGGGGAAGAAGTTGCCCGCGCTTGGCGTACTTGGCCTTCTTCTCCTGTGCCTTATCTTCGATGGTTTGCTCCAATGCACGAAAACCGCGCACATGTTGCTCCATCACTTCCCGGTTTTCCTGAAACTCCTGACTGTTGGTATCGATAAGAGAATCAATCACAGGCATGGTTTATCCCTCTTCCTTAAGCACTTCAGGCATAACGGCCCGATGAAAACCATCCCAGGCAGGGCTGTTTTCAACTTTGGCCTTGCGAAGAGGGAAGATGTTGCTGCCCAAAGGCGCTCCGCCATCAACCTTAATGGTGTCGCCATTAATAAACGATGCTGCATCACTCAGCAGAAAGCAGATAGCTGCGCTTACTTCCGCTTCTGTTGCCATGCGACCCAGAGGAACACTGTTCTTAAGCTTTGGAATAATGGATTTCATGGCACCTTCGTAGGTGTCCATACCGCTTGAAGCCACCCAGCCGGGGGCGACAGCGTTGACCCGAACACCATCAGGGCCCCACTCGTAAGCAGCAGTTTTGGTGAGGTTGTCCATACCCGCACGAGCGGCACCGGAGTGAGCCATACCAGGCATGCCACCCCAGTTGTCTGCCGTGATGTTTACGATATTACCGCCGTGTTTACGCATGGAAACGTTATATACTTCACGGGCAACAAGGAAACCACCGGTAAGGTTGGTTGCTACAACAGCCTCAAAACCTTTCTTATTAATGGCTTCCATAGGAGAGGGGAACTGGCCGCCAGCATTATTCACCAGACCGTGAATTTCACCAAACTGGGCTGCTATTTCAACAATCGTGGCTTTAACGGCATCTTCATCGCGGATGTCCATAGACCAACTGGATACTGTGCCGCCATCTTCGGAGATTTCCGCAATCACCTGATCCAATTTTTCCTGCTTACGACCAATGATCACAACATTTGAACCGAGAGCCGCCAGTTCGTGAGCTGTGCAGCGGCCAATACCACTGCCGCCGCCGGTGACGATAATGGTTTTGTTCTTGAAAGCGTCATCCCGGAAGATGGATTTGTAAGACATGATTGACTCCAGAATTTTTATTGTTCTTAAAATGTGAATGCGTAGGTGGTTTAGAAGCGAAGCTTCGTAACCCAACGAATAATTTTTTATGCCAAGTCTCTGGCCAGCTCTTCGGGCACAGGAATCGGGAACTCCAGTAGCTGTTGGGCAAAAGCCTTGCCTTGAGGGTCAATCCTCAGACTGGCAACGCCACCACCGCCAAGGCTGTTTTCCAGCAAGAAGTTAAAGGCGTGAATACCAGGCATCACCCAACGAGTGACTTTGCCGGTTTCTGGATCAAGCACATGCGACATCCAATCTGTGACGGCTTCTTCTGTCAAAGCACTGGCTATAAAAGGCAGGTATTCATCTTTACGGGAGACAACACCGATATTGGAATGGTTTCCTTTGTCTCCGGAGCGAGCGATTGCCAGCTTGATCAGCGGCAGGGTAGAGGTGAATTCACCTGCGGCTTCCGGAATAAACTCCTGCAAGGACTGATCACCGGCAGGAGTAAAGCCACAGGTTGGAGTAATAACGACATCTGTTGTGTTGCCTTCAGACTCAACCTGAACATTGACTTGATCTTTGTTCACAAGGCAGGACCACAAGCGGATAACTGGCCAGACACTGGGGCGGCCGCCTAAAACACCAGTTATGCCCGGTGCCATTCCAGTCGCGGCCTGGGCAATTTCACGTGAGAACAGTGTCAGTGCTTGCTTGTTAGCATGAGATACCGTGATTCGAACGACAACTTCTCGTGCGTTTAACGCTTGGGAGCGGTCACCATAAGTTGTTTCGCTGCCGA